>JBDHMQ010000047.1:0-9203 GCA_039656095.1 Gemmatimonadota bacterium
CATCAATTGGTGGTAACTGTCGATACGGATCTTCCCGTCGAAACCACGCTGGGATCCACACCGGATGGCCTGTTTCTCGGCACGATCCTCAGCGACGTAGCGGCAGCGAGATCCACACACCTCCTTCTCGGAATTACACACTCACCGACACCGCGTGAACTGCTGCACGTCGAGGCGTTCTGGAAATCATCGAGCGGCGTACCTGAATTCGGGAACGGGATGCTGCGAAATGCCGGTATCGATGTTCTAATCGGCCGACCGCTTACACCTCGAGTATCTTTCTGGGGTGCATACTCGCTCGCCTGGGCATGGGCGTCCTTTCCCGGTGAGGCGAACCAGGACGTCTACTCTGGCAGACACTTTCTCCGTGGTGGATTGACGATGGAGAGCCCAGGCCACATACGACTGGACGCCAACCTGTCGCTCGGAGATGGACTCGAATTCGGGGCGATTCCGAGGTCGGAACGGGCCGTACTGACCGAGAATGACCCTTCTGAAGGCGGTACGAACTTACCATCTTCGCCAGATGTTCCGGGATCGGCTCCTCCGGTCTTATCGATCAACGTGCCGGTCGCCGATGTCGGGCCGATCTTCACGCGGGCCCCGAACGGATCCTATCTCCGATTGAATTTTCAGGTGACTGGAGAAATCGCGGTGAAATTACTCGGTCGCGACCAGACGATCCTGCCATACTTTCGTCTTGTAAACGCTCTCGACCGGCAAGATGCGCTATTCTTCCGGTTCGACCGTGAAGAGAATGCCGAGCCGACGCCCATCGGCGCAGTACCGATCCTGCCCGTATTCGGTCTCGAGTGGCGGTTCTAGACACAGGGCCGGCCTCCGCGGACGGTAACTCACCGGTTCGGGTCGCCGTGATCGGAGCCGGTCCCGCGGGTTTTTATACCGCAGGAGTCTTGTTCAAACAGGACGACGTCGATTGTCGGGTCGACATGTTCAACCGGTTGCCGACCCCCCATGGCCTGGTCCGCGAAGGCGTCGCTCCCGACCATCAGTCGATTAAGGCTGTGACACGTATTTTCGATCGGACCGGTGAAGATCCACGGTTTCGATTCTTCGGAAATGTCACGGTCGGCGTCGACATCTCCGTTCAGGATCTCCGGTCCTTCTACCACATGATCGTATATGCGGTAGGTGCACCTTCGGATCGGCGCCTGGGTATTCCGGGCGAAGACCTTACCGGGAGCGATCCAGCGACAATTTTTGTTGGTTGGTACAACGGACACCCGGATTTTGCAGACCTGGAGTTCGATCTGTCTCACGAGCGGGCGGTCGTGATAGGCAACGGCAACGTTGCAGTAGACGTAGCTCGCATCCTTGCCCGATCCGTCGATGAACTTGCTGTCACCGATATCGCCGATCATGCGTTGATCGCTCTTCGACAGAGTGGAGTGCGCGAGATCGTGATGTTGGGCAGGCGCGGGCCGGCCCAGGCAAAATTTACCTCAGTAGAGTTGAAGGAATTTGGCAAACTGGACGGTGTCGACGTCGTTGTTGCGGCCGAGCAGCTGGTATTGGATGAGCACAGCCAGATGCAGGTCGCTGAAGACCGTCGGGTGGCTCGAAACATGGATATCCTGGCTGATTTTGCACAGCGGGAAACCTCGGGTGCCGACCGTTCGCTCGAGCTGCGTTTCTTTACTTCTCCCGTAGAGATTCTGGGGGTCGATGGTCGTGTGACGGCCGTAAAGGTCGAGCGAAATCGGCTTGAAACGGGGGCCGACGGCCGCCAGCGAGCGGTGGGTACCGGTGAATTCGAGACCATCGAATGTGGACTGATACTCCGATCCGTCGGTTACCGGGGAATCGCGTTGCCCGGAGTACCGTTTGACGATGCAAACGGAGTGATTCCGAACGATGCCGGCAGAGTGACGGAAGGCCCAGGCGGAAGTGTGCGATCGCGAGAGTACGCCGTTGGTTGGATCAAACGAGGTCCCAGCGGGATTATCGGTACCAACAAGGCGGATGCCGTGAAAACCGTTGACTCAATGCTCGCAGATGTTCCCAGACTCAATGCCGATGGCGTAAACCAGGATCCCGAGGCTGTTGTCCGGTGGTTGCAGGATCGGATGATCCGATACGTAACGTATGACGACTGGGGACGGATCGATGCTGAAGAGCGGGCGCGCGGCGAGGCTCAGGGGCGACCACGATCCAAGATCGTACAGATCGAAGAAATGTTGCGAATCTGTGGCAGGTGAATTCGCCGCTTTGCTGCTATTCGTCCAACTGCCGAAGCACCGCCCTCACTGGACTGGCATCGAAACCGACCAGCCGAAGGGGTAACGCGATCAGTTCGTAGTCTCCAGCAGGCACATCCTTCAGGACGAGCCCCTCAAGTATCGTCATTCCGTGCCGGTTTACCGCCGCGTGAGCGGGAAGGGACTTTGAATCAGCCGGGTCGATGCTAGGGGTGTCGATCCCAATGGTGAACACGCCCTCGTGTGCCAACCAGTCGATCGATTCAGGCGCAAGCGCTGTGAAACCCTTCGTCCAGTGGTTTGGATCTGGATAGCTGTTTGTCGCGAGCAGGATCCGTGAAGGCAAGCCTTCACCCTCCGTTCCCTGCTTATTGAGATGTGAATCCAGAGAGTCTGGATCGACGAGTCCATCCAGGGTTGGCGGCAGGTGCACGACACGGCACCTCCCCAACAAGCGCGACAGGGGTGTCTGATCGATTCCTTTGCCACCGACCTTGTAATGAGACTGGGCGTCAACGTGTGCGCCAAGGTGAACCGTCGCCCGCAGTGTTGAGAGCGTGACGAGATCTCCGTCTTCGCACTGGAGAATGAACTCACGGGATAACTCAATGTCACCTGGGAATACGGCAAGATCAGGAGTCAGGGGCGGAGAAATATCGTACAGGAGTGGTTTCATGTCAGCGCCTCACGGGAATCAAATGACGCGCGACTACAGGAGCGACTCGCCACATTTCATGATATGTGTTGAACAACGGTGCCGGGGCAAGGCGCACGACATCTGGCTCCCGCACGTCGACATCGATGCCTTCCTCAGCCAGCGCGCGCCGAAATCGGTGTGCGTCGTCAATGAGCAAGGAAAGCTGGGCACCGCGGCGGTCCGGATCCGACGGCGTAATTACACGAACATCGCGTTCAGCGAGTTGAAAAAGAAGCCATTCCAGATAGCCGGTGATCAACATCGATTTCTCGCGTATCCGACTCATTCCGGCCTCGCGAAACAGATCGAGCGCCGGACCGATCGGTGCAAAGCTCAGAACGGAAGGGCAACTCAGCTGCCATCCGGCAGCATCGCTGCGGGGTACGAAATCCTGTCTCTGATCCCACTGAAACCGTGAGTCCGGGTCGTCTCCCCACCAGCCACCAAGACGAAAACGAGTTGGGTCCGTGGCGTGAGATTCATGAACAAAAATCCCAGAAACCGCACCGGGTCCCGCGTTCAGGTACTTGTATGTGCACCAGGCGGCGAAGTCGATTTCCCACTCGTGGAGAGAGAGTGGCACGTTGCCCACCGCGTGTGCCAGATCGAGGCCGATCAGGCATCCGGCGGCACGAGCCGCCTTCGCGACACGTGACATATCCAGAAAATCACCAGTGAGGAAATTTACGCCACTTACGAACACCAGGGCGATTTCCGCTCCTCGCTCTTCCAACACTCGTTCGACGGCTTCCGCCGTTACCGGGCCGTGATCTCCATCCCCGACTTCAATGATCTCGTCTTTCGGATCGAGTCCATGCCACTGAATCTGAGTTTCGACGACGTACCGATCCGATGGAAAGCAGGGGCGCTCGATAAGCACCTTTGTACGCGCTGCCGTCGGCTGATAGAAGCTGGCGAACAACAGATGGAGATTGACGGTCAATCCGTTCATCAGCCCGACTTCATGGGGTGCTGCACCGACGATCGCCGCCATCGACTCACGATGTTGCGTATCCAGACTGCACCAGTTGGCTGGCGGCTCAAAATAACTTTCAACTCCCCGGTTGGCCCAGGCGTCCAGCTCACTCCGTAATGCGGATCGGACGCCGCGGGGAAGGGGTCCGAGTGAGTTGCCGAGCAGGTAGACTCTCTGCTCGCTTGACTCATTCCCCGGCAACTCAAACCGGTCCCGGAATCTGCTGAGCGGATCATTCGCATCGAGCTCGTGGGCAAAGTTTTCATCCAGGCGAAACGAAGTCGCGTTCACAGTTGCGAACCCTTATCCCGGCTCCGGGCGAGCGCCCTCAGATGAGAGTACTTGAGCCGCACGGACCGGGCATCCAAACGGGCGAGAATCAGACCGCGCCGACCAAGCAGGAAGCCCCGTTTGAGAACGAATCCCCGCAGGAATCGCAGCGGGGGACGAACGAGAGAATCGAGGATGTTTGCGCGGCGTCCATCTTCATACATCCGAGCGGCGCTGATTGATGCGTATCGGGCCAGCGTCTGGAGGTGCTCGTCGAAGTCTCGATACGGGATATGCAATAGATCGCCCCGCAAGCGGCCCGCGGAACCCTGCATTTCCCAGCGATCATGAGGATCTCTCCCGCCCCACCGGCCCCGGCGCCGATCGAACAAGCGCAATTGGCGGTTCGGGTACCAGCTTCCGTAGCGGATCCAGGTACCAAGGTGGTGTGAAAGGCGTGGCATCTCCCAGCCGTCGGCACCAGTGAACCCCGTTTCACGAAGTGCGACGATTTCTTCGCGAAGTTCCGTTGACAGCCGCTCGTCGGCATCCAGAGAGAGAATCCAATCGTGCGTCGCCTGCTCGACCGCAAACTGCTTCTGGGCCCGATGTCCCATCCAATCGTGTTCGATGACCCGGGCTCCTGCCGCCTGTGCGAGTTCACGGGTAGCGTCTGTTGAATGTGAGTCGACCACTACGATCTCGTCGCAGAAATCCAGAGAAGCCAGGCAATCCCCGATTCGATCCGCCTCATTCATTACGATTAAGCAGGCTGAAACTCTGCTGCCTCCCGATGGGCTTATGTCATCGTCCCGGCCCAGCAATGCGGTCTCCATGGTCGCAGTGTCCGAGTGCGGGCCTCAGCCTGCAAGGTTGTGATGGCACTACGTCTCAGCAGCGTCGTATCTTGCTCGTGGTCTGCATGTGGCCCGGAGTCTATTATCTTGCGCTCGTATATTGGAACGATGGCAGGTAGCCGCGTTCAATCGACTAACGGAGCACCACGGGAGGCAGTACTGGGTACCATCGTCAGACCAGAGGCTGGTCGGGCTTCAGATCGTCATCTCCTCCTGCACCAGGATCTCACGCGCTTCCCGGCTGAGCTGTTTCAGTTCGATCCACGGATTCGCGATGGGTGGCTGTCTGATCGCTACTTCGTGCGTGCAGCGGCGACACTTCGACACTCCGGACTCGATCCGAACGTGACCATGCAGGTGTTTCCACGGCGTGGCGGAATGGTCGCCGGGCTTTACGAGTGCATCCGAATGTTGCAGACGCAGCTCGCTCCCGGATACGACTACCGGGATCTTGAAGTCTGGACGCTGCGTGACGGAGACCGAATCGACCCATGGGACATCGCGTTTCGAATCTCCGGCCCATACATAGCCATCGCCCACCTGGAGACAATCATTGATGGCGTGCTCGCTCGCCGTAGCCGAATTGCCACGAACGTGTCAAAGGCGGTAGAAGCAGCTGGCGACGTGCCGGTCATCTATTTTGCTCCCAGACACGATGACTGGCGAATTCAGACGCCCGATGGTTATGCGGCCCGCGTCGGCGGCGGTCGGAGCGTGTCGAGTGATGCGGGTGGCGCATGGTGGGGTGGTGCGGGTGTCGGCACAATGCCGCACGCATTAATTGCAGTCTACGGGGGTGACGTCGTCGCAGCGACGCTTGCGTTTACACATTACGTGCGGGCTCACGAGCCGGAGATTCCGGTCATCAGCCTCGTAGATTTTGGCAACGACTGTGTGAACGATTCCATTGCCGTAGCCCGGGCCATGCGGGCGGAATTCGGTGAAGGGATCCTTCACGGTGTTCGGCTCGATACAAGCGGACTGTTGGTGGACAAGTCGCTTGTTGGGGATGAAGACCTGTGGGGACGCGAGGATCTACGCGGTGTGAATCCTCATCTGGTTCGGAAGGTCCGAGCTGCGCTCGATGCCGACGGATTTCATGAGGTAGGCATTGTCGTGAGCGGCGGATTCACGCCCCGTCGTATCCGTCAGTTTGCCGAGCTTGACCTCCCTATCGCCGGCTACGGTGTGGGTAGCAGCGTGCTCGGTCGAGGCAATGAGACGGATGGTGTGGTTCCCGAATTCGATTTCACCGCAGATGTCGTAGAAGTGGACGGGTCGCCCGTAGCTAAGGTCGGCCGGCGTCGTCTCGAGAATCCGATGCTCCTGCGCATCGATTGGGACCTGCTGGCTCATGCGGATGCCGGAAATTCCATTGGCTGAACAGGGCACGCGTCCACTGGTCGGCTGGATCGTGGATGTGCAGAACGACTTCATGCATCCGCCAGCTCTCGGAGGGCGGTTGTATATCGCAGATCTCACAGATCCCTTCGATGTGGGGGCCTCGGCCGTACAACCGGTGATCGAGCGTGCTGTCGAGTGGATGCGCGAGAACTGTGTCACAATCATTTACACGGCCGATTGGCACGGGGCTGATGACGCCGAAATCGATGCGGTCTCGCCGAATCCCTCGATCGGGACATATCCACCACATTGCATGGGCCGGTCTGAGGATCCCGATGAACAGGACGGGGCTGCGATTATCGCTTCGATTAGACCGTCGAGTCCGTTGATCCTGGACCGTGACACGGACAGAGTCACCACTACCGAACTCGCCAGGACGGCAGTGACCGAGGGCATGCCCGTAGTTATCCGAAAGAACGAATTCGATGTATTTGCCGGAAACCCGAATACCGAAATATTCGTCAAAGCACTGACGGAGACTTTAGGAATGGCGCCGGAATTTGTCGTAATTGGCGTGTCACGCGATGTGTGCGTGACAAAGGCCGTCGATGGACTGCAGTCCCGGGGTTATCCGACGATCGCGCTTAGTGACGCAACCTGGGGTCTCGGTCTCGAGTCAGAGTCAGAAACTCTGGACCGTTGGCGTCTCGGCGGAACAGTAGTGACCCTGGAAACCCTGAAATCGGAAATGGCGCACAGGAAATGAGAGTCTCCGGATTTTCGTTCTGTCGCAATGCTGTTCGTCTCTATTACCCCATCGCAGAATCCATCCGGTCGGCTCTTCCGCTGGTGGATGAGTACGTCATTGCAGTCGGGGAGAGCGATGACCAGACCCGGGCAGTTATTGAGGCCATCGGCGATCCAAAGATTCGCATCATCGATACTCGCTGGGATGAAAGCCAGTTCGTGCGAGGCGCAACCAATTCTGTGCAGACAAACATCGCGTTGGATGCCTGCACGGGTGACTGGTGCGTGTACTTGCAGGCTGACGAGGTCCTCCACGAGGAAGACCTCCCACTGATTCGCACCGCCATGCTTGAGGCTATGGATCGGCCGGCTGTAGAAGGTCTGCTGTTCGATTACCTCCACTTCTGGGCCACCTACGAACACGTTCAGAAAGCCCGCAACTGGTACCGGCATGAAGTGCGAGTCGTGAGAAATGGCATCGGCGTGCGTTCCTGGGAGTCGGCCCAGGGATTTCGGATCGAGGGGCGCAAGCTGCGAGTCGCGTCGAGCGGTGCGCGCGTATTTCATTACGGGTGGGTACGTCCTCCTCATGCGATGAAGCGAAAGACGATCGCGCTTGCCACGCTTCACCATGGGCGAACGGGAGCGGAGGAGCGGCACCCGGACGCCGAGGTAGCTTTCGACTACGGGTCGCTGGCTCACCTGGCCAGGTTCGACAAGTCGCATCCAGCCGTGATGGCAGAGCGAATCCAGGGCAAGAATTGGACGTTGCCAGCTCCAGGGCCGGAAGGGAAAGCGCACGAGCACAATCGCCTTTCGACCCGTGGTCTGGGGTGGGTAGAGCGGAACCTCCTTCACCGGCGTCTGGGCGAATACCGGAACTACCAGTTGATTGACTGATGGGGGCCAGACCATGAAGACAGATCTGCAAGCCTGTCCCGGGGTGGGCCCGAGTATCGAGCGGTGTTTGCTCGAACTCGGCTTGAAAGGGACCGATGACCTGCGCTCGCAGCAACCGGACGAGCTCTACAAGCGGCTATGTGACTTACGTGGCGAACGGATGGATCCCTGCGTTAAGTACGTGTTCCGGTGCGCTGTTTATTGGGCATCGACACCGGATCCGGATCCTGAACTGTTGAAATGGTGGAACTGGAAGGACGCCTGATCTATGCGCCGCCCGCTGATCGCTGCGAATTGGAAGATGAATCTCGGTGGAGCTGAGGAAGCCCTCGCGCTCGTTCGGCGTATACGCCCAACCCTCAGCCGTCTCGAAGGGATCGATGTCGTCCTGTGTCCGCCGTTTACCGTGTTGGGAGCCATGGCGGAGGTTCTTGCGTCGTCGGCAATCGATCTGGGCGCTCAGAATGTGCACTCGGAAGATCGCGGGGCCCATACGGGAGAAGTGTCACCGCTCATGTTGAGTGGTCTGTGCGAGTACGTCATCGTGGGTCATTCGGAGCGGCGAGCAGCGGGAGAAACGGATGTCCAGGTTAATCAAAAGGTTCTGGCGTGTCTGGCACATGGCCTGATCCCGATCCTGTGTGTGGGCGAAAACGCTGTGCAATACGAGGCCGGTGAGACAGATCTTGTCGTGGCCGGTCAGGTAGAACGGGCACTCAAGGGGCTCACTGCAGAACAGGCAGGAGGCTGCGTGATAGCCTACGAGCCGATTTGGGCCATTGGTAGTGGCCAGCCCGCGACCCCAGCGGCGGCGAACCGCACGATGGGCCTTGCCTTGCGCGGTTGCGTAGCTAACAGGTTTGGTGAGGAAGCTGCCCAACTCGTAAGGCTACTATATGGAGGAAGTGTAACTTCTTCTCTGATAGCTGGTTTCATGACGATGCCGGAGATCGATGGCGCGCTGGTTGGTGGGGCAAGTCTGACGCCGGAGTTCTCAGAACTCGTACGCAAAGCGGTCGAGTTTGGGGACAGATGAATAAATTGAACGAACGATCAATCAACGTCGTATAGTCGGCTCAATGAGCCACTTTGTCTATTGAGCCACCAGCACGTCGTCGACCACACCTACAATCACCGCCCGGATAGCTCCCGGATCGAGACCGAGAAGCTGGCGTGCTCCAGTACCTTCATCA
>JBDHMQ010000048.1:0-9127 GCA_039656095.1 Gemmatimonadota bacterium
TCCACTCGATTCCAGCACCATCGTCGAATCAACTGTTCCCTGTTGAGAAATCAGCAATTTGAGAACGGTCGTTCCTTCCAGGCCCTCCTGCCAGGCTCCGGCCGGGAACTGGAATGGTTGCCCGCTGTCAATTCGCGTCGGAGCGCGAAGCGGAGCGTCGGCCAGGCCGAGTTGCAAGCCGCCAGCTGTTCGCGGTGTGTCCACGCATCCAGCCGTCAACGCCACAAGCCCGGTAACAAGTCCTGTTCGGACTACCTTGATCATCCAGCGTCCTCGGCCAGATTTTTCAGGTCATTCAAAACTGCGAGCGCTTCCATCGGTGTCATTTCATTCAAATCGTAATCGCGAAGCCGCTCCCGAATCTCAGATTCTCTGCGTTCGAACAGCGACAACTGACTTTTTCCGGCATCATCAAGGTGGGACAGGCGGGTGCCACCATCCGCCCCCTGTTCCAACTCGTGAAGCACGGCAAAAGCTC
The DNA here is from genome assembly GCA_039656095.1 of Gemmatimonadota bacterium. GTDB lineage: Bacteria > Gemmatimonadota > Gemmatimonadetes > Palauibacterales > Palauibacteraceae > JARFPW01. The sequence continues at coordinate 479 of JBDHMQ010000048.1, forward strand.
GCTCGACCACTGTAGCCGGAACCCCGGCGAGCCGTGCGACCTGGACTCCATACGACCTGTCGCATCCACCCGGCTCCAGACGGCGGAGAAACACGATATCTTCGCCCGTCTCGCGTACAGCGACATTCCAAGCCGTAACGCCAGGAAGTGAGTCCGCCAGCTCTACCAACTCGTGATAATGCGTGGCGAAGATCGTCCGAGCGCCCATCTTCTTGTGGATATACTCCGTAACTGCCCATGCGATCGCGACGCCGTCATAGGTCGAAGTACCTCGGCCGATTTCATCGAGCAGAATCAGGCTGCGGTCCGTTGCTCCATTCAGGATCGTCGCAGTCTCCGTCATTTCGACCATGAACGTGCTCTGGCCACTCGACAGGCTGTCCGACGCCCCAACCCGTGTAAACACACGATCGCAGAGTCCGATCCGGGCAGCGTCGGCAGGGACGAACGAGCCAATCTGCGCCATCAACACAATCAGGCCCACCTGCCGCAAGACAGTCGACTTGCCGGCCATATTCGGGCCGGTCAGCACCATGACAAAGGCTTGCTCATCAAGCACGATGTCGTTCGGAATGAACGCTTCGCGACTGATCATCTGTTCGACCACCGGGTGACGTCCTGCGCGAATGTCGAGACCGAAATCCCGGTCAATCACCGGACGCACGTAGTTGCAACGAACTGCCGCCTCGGCCAGGCCTGCGATAACATCCAGCTCCGCCACATGTCGTCCGGCAGCCTGAATGCGGCGCACTTCTCCGGCTAGAGATGTCCTGAGTTCCCGGAACAAATCCGCCTCATGCTCAGCGATTCCCACGTCCGCCTCGACAACGGATTGTTCCCACGTCTTCAGTTCCGGCGTGACATACCGTTCTGCCCCGGTCAATGTCTGCTTGCGTTGATAGTGCTCCGGGACCCGTGCGAGGTGCGACCTGGTTACCTCGATGTAATATCCGAAAACCTTATTGAAACCGATTTTCAGGTTGTCGATACCTGTCGACTCCCGCTCGCTCGCCTGCAATGCGGCGATCTCAGCTATGGCCTTCTCTCGCGAGGTCCGCAGCGCGTCCAGCTCCGGCGAACACCCCGCTCGAATGACTCCACCGGCGCCTAGTTTCGGCGGCGAATCCGGATCAATCGTACAGTCGATGCGTTCGCGAATGTCCTGAAGGCCTCCGAGGCCTTCAGTCAGCCGCGCCAGACGTTCCGAACGCGGCGGATCGAGAGCGCCGGCAAGCTCAGGAAGAGCCCCGATGGATTCGGAGAGCGCGAGGAGCTCCCGTGGCGCAATCCTGGTAGACGCAATTTTCGCCGTAAGCCGCTCAATGTCCCGGATTCGCGCCAACGACTTGCGCATCGCACCGCGCGCGTCGGAACGATCGACGAGCTCCTCTACCGCGTCGAGTCTGTCTTCAATTTCCACCGGATCGAGCAATGGCCGGAGCAGGCGGCGGCGCATGGCTCGACGACCCATCGCCGTTAATGTCCGATCGAGGACCGAAAGCAGAGTGCCACCTTCATCGGCACGGATCGGATCAACGAGTTCCAGGTTGCGGCGTGTCATTTCGTCCAGGTACAAATATCCACCGTGACGGTGGACGATGGGCGCACGCAGGTGCGAGATACCGGACGGCCGGACTTCTTCGAGGTACGACAGCGCGGCGCCTATCGCGGAAACGAGGTGATCATCGGGACCGGATACGAGGCCAAATCCTTCGACTCCCGCGACCCCATACACCCGGCGGATTGTCTCGACACCCAATTCCGGCGAAAACCTCCAGGGCTCACGGTTTGTGACAAGCCAGGGACCCGCGGGGCATGAGCGACCCGCCGCCGACAGGATCTCCGAGGGTCCTATCCGGCTGAGCTCGTCAGCGAGCGCCGATGCCGCACATTCCCACAGTTCAGCCTCTCCGGTCGATAGATCCACCGTGGCCAGACCATAAACTTCACTCGATTCTGAACCGCCGATCGCCGCCAGAAAGTTGTTCCGTCCGGCTGAGAGAAGGCTGTCTTCGAGTGTAGCACCCGGCGTAACGATTTCCGTGACTTCGCGCCGAACCAGGCCCTCAGCTTCGGAAGCGTCCTCGACCTGCTCACAGATCGCCACACGTCGCCCTTCACGCACCAGTCTGGGCAGGTAGTCTGCGAGGGCTTTCACAGGTACTCCGGCCAGGGGTACGTCAGAACCACCGTTGTTTCGCGATGTCAGAGTAATCCCGAGCAGGCGGCTGCCTTCTTCAGCATCGTCAAAGAACATCTCGTAGAAGTCACCGACCCGAAAAAACAGGATCGCGTCAGGGTGCTGCGACTTGACGTCCAGATACTGCTGGATGAGTGGAGTGTGTACGGTGGCCTGGCTCATGGCTCCTCCGGCACGACGATGGCATCGAAGCCCTCCCCGCGGAATCGAAGCGCCAGCAGATCCGCTGACTCTCTCGAACCAAACCGGCCAGCACGAACACGATACACGCGCACACCGCCCGAAGGTGGCTCGACCCTGACGGCCACACCGATGTTGGCCGCGCCGTCCCTGAGGCGACCAGCCGCCTCCTCCGTCCCAAACGCACCCAGTTGGACAGTATATGTAACGATTTCACCGGGTTGTCTTGCCGGCTCCTCGCAGCGCGATCGGCTCTGCTCTGCCTCGGCGCGAGCTGGATCGTCAGCATGCAGCAACGCCCGAGCTTGCGCCCATGCTTCGCAGGCCATCTCCGCGTCTCCCGTCGATTCGGCCACTCGTGCCGTCCATACCCACGAAACGGGGACCAGGGTACCTCCGGGATCATCGGTGCGCAGCTGCTGCAGGTAGCTGGCAGCCCGTCGCAGGTCGCCCTTGGCCAATTGCATCTGACCCAGGCGCAGTCGCGCACGGGAAGCGAAGGGTCCGTCACCGTCGATCGCAGCGCGCAAGTATTCCACTTCGGCCGAATCCACATCGCTCATCAACCGACCCCGAAGGAACCACGCACGAGTTAGTTCGGCTCTGTTCGCCCGACCGTCATTTGCCGCGAGCCAGGCGTCCAACTGTTCACGAGCCTGTGTCGCGTTTCCGCGATCCGCATTCGTCTCGACCGCGTCCAGGCCGGCTGTCTGGGCTCCCGCGCCTCCAGCAAGCCCTACAGACAACCCACACACCAGCGAGAACGCGACCAGTAGTCGACTCATGCAACCCTGCTCCGACGAAGGTCCATTTCGAGGCCAAGCAACAATTCTTCAAGGCACGCCTGGTCCGATGCGCCAGTCTTCGCCCGTCTGTCAGCGTCGAGCAGCCGCCGCAATGTGCTGTCGATCTCCCAGGCAGTCCAAAGACTCGCCTGTCCCCCAAGGCTGCGGGACTTGAATTTCAGGTAGGGTTTGCCGATCCGATCCAGCGTGCGGCCAACCAGACCCGCGCCTCCCTCGACAGCAATTCCGAGTAGAAGGTGGTGCTCTATCAGCGCGATCAGCAGACCGACCGCGTTCTGATCCGACGACGAGAGCAGTGATGTCAGTTGGCTGCGGGCTTTCGCATATCTTCGTGATGCAACGTCGTCGATCCACTCCCAGCGGTTCACTTCGCGCACGAACGGGACCAGAGCCTTCACCAGATCAACCCCTATCCGACCGTCGATCGCAGCACCGGCAAGCTTCTCAAGCTCGGCCTCCAGTAACCCCAGATCGGCACCAACCGCGCCCGCGAGAGTCTGCGCGGCATCGGGTTCGAGCTTCACATGGAAGTGGGCTTCCGCACGCTCGAGCAACCAACCCGGAATCTCCGATTCGCGCGGAGTCTTCCACTCCAGTGACTTCGAACCGTCCTTGAGGCGACGATAAAAGGCCTTCTTCGATCGATCGGGAATGGTCGCTGTCACAACAAACGTGATGTCGTCGGGAAGCTTGGATAGAACCGACTCAATCGCCGTACATGCTTTCGGGGGCAATCGTTCGGCATCGTACAACAGGACCACCCGGCGTGGCGCCATGATCGGCGGCATGGCAAGAGCCGAAGCAATCGCTTCCGCCGTCACATCGCCACCACGGAATGTATCGAAGTTGAAGTCACGCGTTGCAGGATCGAGCGCTGCCTCGGCGAGTCGTCGTGCCGCCTCATCGCGCAGGCGTGTCTCACCACCATGAAAGAAGAACGCCCCGGTGACATTGCCGGACTCGATGATGCGGGCCAATTGCTGATCTGCTGCCAGGCTCATGAGTGGCGTTCAGTACAGAAGGAGTTTAGCGCCGGTCCGCCATGAGAAACGCTCTGGGGCCAGGCCGTTTGTGTGGAAGCCATTCAAGCTCGCCGTCCAGGTACGATTTGGAGGCCTGTTCATCCAAAAGACTCACAGGCACTACAAAGGGACCAGAGCCGAGAAGTGACGGCGTATTCCCTCTGTCGAACACAAGCTGTTCAGATGGCTTTTCTACGGCAACCGGCGCCAGTTCCCACTCGACCGGAACACTGGCAGCAAACGGCAACCAGAACAGCGCCAGCACACCGACAGTGGCAACGCCTATCAATGCGGCGCTTCCAAGCAGGCGATTAGAATTTTTGTCGACGACGCCCTGATCCACATTGTACAGCCGATGTTGGAGGCGGGTCATGAAGTCGTCGGGAGATTCGGGTTGGGGGATTTCAGCAAGCAGTTCGAGTCCGCTGCGCATGACTCGGTCATACCGACCGCAATCCGGGCAGCGTAGACAATGCTGCCGAAATGCCGTTTCGCGGGCTGGGCTTACAAACCCGTCCCGGTAGTCGGTATATCCGCTGATAAATGACGTGCACTGCATGATTCTCTGCTTCGCATCTCGTGTTTCGATTGGCGCTCGGAACGCGCTTTCAGCCCGCACCGAATCCTCTCGCGACATGCTAGTACGCTTGCCTCAAATGCGAGTTCCGCAATTGTTCCAGGATGCCGAACGCAGAAATGGCAACCCGGGGGCTGCCATTTCTGTCCAGACTACAACCTGTAAGACATCCTACTCAAGCATAGGACCGATGATCTGTGCAAATCGGTTTCGCGCCCGGTTGAGCCGCGACTTCACCGTACCCAGCGTGACTCCGGTAATCTCGGATATTTCTTCGTACGTCTTGCCTTCCATCTCGCGCAACACGAATACGACCCTGTGGTGCTCGGGCAACTCCGTGACGGCCTTTTCTACCTGCTCCCGGAGTTGACGCTTCCGGAAAAGATCATCCGGCGAGTATGTCGAGTCCTCCCACTGCAACGGCCGATGGTCGGCGTCCCAATTCTTTTTGATCGCCTGGAACAGGACCATTGGATTACGCGAGCGATTGCGTAGCTCGTTCTTAGCCAGATTACTGGCAATCGTGTAAATCCAGGTGGAAAACTTCTTGGTCGGATCGAACCGGTGCAGATGCCTGTATACCCGGACGAACGTCTCCTGGACGAGATCTTCGGCGCGATCGCGATCACCGATCGTCCGATAGATAAAGTTCAACAGGCGCGTGTGGTACCTCTCGGCCAATTCCTGAAATGCCGGACGCGTTCCCGCCAGATACGCCGCTACCAGCGCCGCATCATCGAACTCCTTGAGCTCAGACCGTGAGATTTTCTCAACGGGAGCCTGTGTTTGCCGCAGTCGAACTTTCGCCATGAGTCTGCTCCTCAGTACCGGGCCTCGTAGCGGCCCGCATCATCACCGCACGACCTCCCCACAGCGTCCCAATATACTTGGACACGCGAATTGCGCACAGGGTTGGTTTTGTCCTGTTACGCTATGAATGCAACGAGACTACTGCGGATGCGGTTCCGCCTCGGGGGCGCTGGCAGGAATTACCTGAACGGAACCGAGGCCACCCAGTTCATCGGCGAATTGGGCAACTTCTCCAACCGCAAGCAGTACAAGATTTTCCGGAGCCAGATAACGCCGTGCGGCCGCTGTCACATCATCAACAGTCACCGCCCGCACTGCATCGGGAAACGTCTCCCAGTAGTCGTCTGGTAATCCGTAGGTCACTGATTCCACACGTCGCCCGGCGATCTGACCGACCGTTTCGAACTGCAACGGCAGAGACAGGGTCAGAGCGTTTGCGGCGAATGACAACTCTTCGTCCGTCGGCCGCGACTCGCGCATCAAAGCGAACTCCGCACAAATCTGTTCATACGCGCGTGCGGTAACGTCCGTATCGACGGCTGTAAGAAGCACAAATGGCCCGGCCGCTCGGCGTCGAACGAACACCGTGCGGGCGCCATACGTCCAACCCTTGTCTTCTCGAAGGTTCAGGTTGATTCGCGAATTGAACAACCCACCAAGGATCGCGTTCATCATCAACGCGGGAATTTCGTCGGAAGCGCCCCGGGCCAGTCCCATGCCGGCCACCCGTAGCTCCGTTTGCTTGCTCGATGGTCGATCAACGAGCAGTACCGTGCCAGACTGAACCGGCCGGGCCTCAATCGGCGGAACCGCGTCGATAGTGGTTTCGGGTCCGGCCCAGTCACCGAAGTATCGTTCAATGTCTTCGATCGCCCGTGCCGGATCGACGTCGCCACAGATCACGAGGGTGGCCGCCGCGGGGCGCACGTGAGCGGCCCAGAATTCAGCCAGTTCCCGGGAACCAAGCCGAGCCACGGATTCTGACGTTCCGGTCAATGGCACGCCATACGGATGAGTGCCAAATACTGCTTCCGCCAGGTGGATCGAGGCGATCTCTGCCGGCTCGTCCTGCCGGCGGCGGATCCGGTCAAGCCGGAGCCCACGGATTCGTTCGACTTCGGCCGGCTCAAAATTGGGATTTCGGGCAACGGCTGCGAGGAATTCCAGCGCATCTGAAAACTGGTCGCTCAGCGTATGCATGGAGAGAACGCCAGTGTCGTACGAGGTTACGCACGCAAAAGAAGCTCACATCGTATCCAGCCATTCGGCCATCTCGCTCGATGAACGACCGACCGCACCTTCGACGAGTAACTGACCAGCCAGAGTCGCGAGGCCGCTAGCTTCAGGCCTGGTCGTCCCTGCACCCGCGTCGACGACCAACCTGAGCGCAACATCTGGTGTCCGCGTTCGCGCTGAGATTTCGACGCGGAGCCCGTTCGCCAGTCGCCGGGACACCCAACGAGGAGAAATGAGGCGTGGCGGCTCCCCGCCTTGCGGTGGACCTGTCCGGTCTGGGTGGCCGTTCATTGCGTCCGCTCCGGCACGACATGAAGCGTGGTTCCGCAGCCTGGGGCAAACGTTTTTTCAGCCTGAGCTACCAGGTCTGCCAGCTCAATACCGGCGTAAGCGTCGAATACGGTGTTTACGTAGCCGGGGTCGTCCCGGTACACCGCCGCATGGGCTATCAGATCTGCTCGATGTCCGACGGAGTCGAGTCGTTGCACCAACTGTCGACGGGCGCGGTTCTTTGCACCCATCAGTTCGCGAGAGGTCGGGCCCTCGATCAGCAAGGCCTTCAGAATCTCGCGAATCGCACCTTCGAGCGAATCCGCATCTACGCCGGGCCTCGCCGTAGCAACGACCCACAGGATTCCGACTGACTCAGTCGGCCACACATAAACAGCTACATCTGCCGCGACTTGTTGCTCGACAACCAGCGAGCGGTACAGCCGAGAGCTGCGCCCTTCTGCCAGCAGTGAAGACAGAACGTCTGCCGCCTCATAACCAGTCTCGGTAAACGACGGCGCCCGAAATGCCAGATACACGCGTGGTACGGACACGTCGTCCTGTATGACTGCCCGCACCTCTCGCCGTGGCACGGCTGGGATGGCAGGGGATGGGGGCGGCGCTTCGCCTTTTATTTCGTCAAACCAGTACCGAACGTGGTCGATCGCACCATCGACTTCGACATCGCCGGCTATGACCAGTGTTGCGTTGGCCGGACCATAGTGAGCTCGAAAAAAAGTCTGCACGTCGTCGAGGGAGGCCCGATCGAGATCTTCCATGTACCCGATCGTAGGATGACGGTACGGATGACCTTGAGGAAAGGCTTCCCGGAGAATCGTTTCCACGGCAAGGCCGTAGGGTCGATTCTCATAGGACTGCCGACGCTCATTCTTCACAACGTCGCGCTGATTGTCGAGCTTGGCCTGAGATATAGCGGGCAGGAAGAACCCCATCCGATCGGCTTCCAGCCACAGAGCAAGGTCCAGGCGATTAGTCGGCAGAGTCTCATAGTAGTTCGTACGATCGAACCACGTAGTTCCGTTCATCGTGCCGCCGGCGTCCTGAATCAATCGCATGTGCGACGTGCCCTCGACATGCTCCGACCCCTGAAACAGCAGGTGCTCGAACAGGTGAGCAAATCCGGTCATGCCAGGACATTCGTTCTTGGAGCCGACGTGGTACATGACGTGGACTGCCACGACCGGCGACGAACGATCCGGCTGAACGATCAAGCGCAGTCCATTGTCGAGGCGGATGTCTGTCAGGTGAAGTTTTGTCTCGTCGTTGATATTCAAAACTGGACGAATACTCCTTGGTACAAGGCTACCTGGTTCGTGGGTCGGCGCAGAACCTATCGCCCGACGGTTTCCGCGAGGAGAGCCGGGCGACGGAGGGAAGTAAGCCGGGTTCTGTAGCGGGCCGGAGCCCGTGGGGTCATCTATCTGGGACGCCGGTTACCCGACGCCTCATGCGGCCTACCCGGAACTCAAGTGCGGCGGACCGCCGCTCGTTCCTGTTTGGCCTTGCTCCTGGTGGGGTTTGTCGTGC
>JBDHMQ010000049.1:0-9045 GCA_039656095.1 Gemmatimonadota bacterium
GCAGGCGCTACCGGAAGGAACGATCGAGAGCCGGGGCAAGGAGGAAGTAGGAATCCCCGCAGATTCCCTCTGGGTAGATGTCGCACAGTTCGATTCGCTGCTCGATGCCGGTTCCGAGGCCGAGGCACTGGAGCTGTATCGCGGCGATCTGATGCCGGCCTTCCACGTCTCAGGATGTCCTGACTTCGAGCGCTGGTTGGATGGCGAGCGGGCCCGGCTTCGACGCAGAGCAGCGCGGGCTACCTGGATAGCCGTCGAGAGCGCGGTAGGCTCGGAGGCCGATTCTGTCCCACGACTCGTACAGGACGCGCTGGCCCTGAACCCGATGGACGAGTCGGGCGTACGTCGCGCCATGAAGCTTCTGGCCGACCGCGGGGATGTCGGCCGGTCGATCGCAGTCTTTGACGAATTCGCGCAGCGGCTCCAGGCCGACCACGGCGCTTCACCCGATCGTGAGACACTTGAGCTAAGGGTGACAGTAACGACGACACCGGCCGAGAAGAAAGCGACAGGATCTGCGCCCTCGCTCGCCGTGATCCCATTCGTGGACATGAGCGCCGACCGATCTCTGGACTGGTTTGGTGAAGGCCTTTCCGAGGAGATCATCAATCGGCTCGTGCAGGTCGGCGGAATCCACGTCGCTGCGCGTACATCCAGCTTCGCGTTCAAGGGTACCGACAAGGATGCCAGGGTGATCGGGCAGCAGCTGGATGTGGATGCCGTACTTGAGGGGAGTGTCCGAACTGATGGAGACCGGTATCGGATTACGGCCCAGTTGATCCGAGCCAGTGACGGATTCCACCTCTGGTCAGTCAACTACGACCCGGAGGAACGCGATCTGTTTGCCGTGCAGGACGAACTCGCAATCGAGATCACACATCGGTTGCTGGCGAACGACAACGGAAAGCCGGTGAGCGTCCCCGAGTCGCCTCCCGAGAGACGCAATCTGGAGCAGCGATCGCAGGTCGGGACGGAGGCGTATCGCTCACTGCTGCACGGCAGGCACCAGTTGCTGCGCCGGAACCCGGGGTCGCTCCAGCGCTCGGTCGACCACTTCACCAGGGCCATCGCACTCGAGCCCGAGTTCGCCGCGGCCCATGCGGGTCTGGCTGAGTGCTATGCCATTCTTCCCGTCTATACGTCCATGAAAGCCGTGGACGCGCTTCCCCTGGCGAGCGCTTCGGCCGAGAAGGCACTCTCCATCGATCCGTCCCTGGCGAGCGCGCATGCGACGAAGGGATTCGCCTCGCTCTCGTATGAATGGGACTGGAGCGGCGGAGAACGAGCCTACGAGCAGGCTCTGGCTCTGGATCCGGGGGATGCCCGCGTGCGTGCCGTCTATGCGATGTACGTGCTGTCCGCTACGGGGAGACACGAGCAGGCCATCGCCGAAGCCGAGAGGGCGGCGGCCGAAGATCCGATGGCGCTGCCCGTGCAGTCCTATGTGGCCTTCACTCACATGTTCGCCCGGAGCCTCGATATCGCCGAAGCAGAAGCCAGGCGCCTGGTTGAGTTGGACGAAGAGTTCACGCTGGGACATTGGGTGCTGGGCGCGACACTTCAGTGCGCGGGTGACCACGAAGGCGCGATAGCTGAGTACCGCAGGATTTCCCAGATCTCGGGCGACAGTCCGTTGATGGTCACGCAGCTGGCGGCAGGTCTCGCAGCGGCAGGCGAGCGCGATGAAGCGGAGGCCATCCTCGGCGGCCAGGTGGATGCTGAAGGAAACCCCGTCTACCCTCCCGTGTTTGGTGCGATGGCACTCGCCGAACTCGGACGGGCGGACGAGGCGATCGAACAGCTATGGCGCGGGTATCGGGAGAGAGCAGTACACCTGGTCTTCATGAATGTCGATGAGCGATTCAATGCCCTCAGAGACGATCCGCGGTTCCGTGAGCTGGTCCTTCGAATCGGATTGATGCCGCGAAGGAATTAGCGCTGGTGGGCAGGGCGCAGCTCAGCCCAGTTCGCATTCCTCGAACCGGTCGCCGAGACTCGCGCCTGCGTCCTTGAACAGGTTCCGGATGTGGTCGTCCATCGTGAAGTAGAACACCTGCCAGCCGCTCTGAATAAAGTTCAGAGTATGGTCGACCAGGTTCTGCCGGCGGTTCCAATCGGAGTGCTGGAAGGCATCGTCCAGGATGAGAAAGCCGGTCTGTCCTTCCATGGCGATCGAAGCGAAACCCATGCGCAGGGCAAGAAAAACCTGTTCCCGAACTCCGGTGCTCATGTCGGCCAGCGGGTAGTCTTCGTCGGTGTCTGAGACAAGAACCAGTCCCTTTTCTTCGTCCAGTCGGATGCTCTGGTAGCGACCCGTGAGCGCGTAGAGCGGTTCCGTCAGTTCGGGTCTCTTCAGGCCTTCTGCGATCCGGCTGTTTTCTTGCTTTCGAAGCTCCTCGACAACGGCATAGACCTGTATCTTTGCCAGGATTTCAGCGGTCAGCTGCTTGTATTCACAGGCAGCGTTCTCGCGCTTATCACGGAGAGCAGTAATCAGGTCTTCCCAATCAGCGTTTCCGAGCCCGGTTTCCTGGGATACCCGGATCCTGAGATCCTCCAGATCGCCTTCTTCCGCGCGAAGAGCTTCGTTACCGCGTTGAAGCTCCTGCTTGAGCTTCTGATAGCACTCGGGATCCCATGTCTCTCCCGGATCTTCGGCGAGATATTCGTTCTCCGGTACAAGGAGCGGGCTCAGGCTGCGCTTGAGCGAGACAGTTTCCTTCTCGATGTCCGCAAGCCTTTTGACGAGCTTCTGGATCACATCCCGCCACTCCTGTATCGGGACCTCGATGCCCGTCCACGTCTTCAGCGTTGCCGTGATTTCCCTCTCAAGCGCGCCCGTTTCGTCTGAAAGCGTGTCGATGGACTCTCTCAGTGGCGCGGCAAGAATCTGGCTCTTGTTGAGTTCCTCGAACTTGGTCTGGAGTGTCGCTCCGTCCGTTAGCTCAGAACCGAACCTGGCCCTGTATGCGTCCTTCAGCTTGCTCAGCTCGGCGCTCCGGCTCGCCGTGGAAAGTGCCTTTTTCGAGCCCATGTGGTAGGCGACGGCGAACCCCACGGCCAGAACCGCACTGCCAATGAGCCCGCTACGAAGTCCGAGCAGGCCGAAAGCGACCGTTCCCAGAACAGAAAGTAAGGTAAGCAGCAGGAATACCGGGTTCTGGCCGCTGCCTGCAGTTCCCGAAACAGCGTCCCTGTAAACGCCAACGGCTTCCTTCGCCCATTCGAAGTCTGCGCTGGTGCCTTCCAGTTCTCTGAGTTTCTCAGATTCGGAGTCGATCGTTGTCTGGTTCGATTCGACGGTTCTGACGTTGGATTCGATTCTTGCCAGGTCGCTTTCGCGCGGAAGGGCCCGCTCCTGCCTATTCAGATCCTCGATATGGCCGGCCAGCTGCCCCGCCTGATATCGTCGAGCTTGCTGGAGAACGTCAACCTGAGCTTCAAGGGCATCTCTCTGCTGTCTGAGCGTAGAAATGTCGCCAGAGGCATATCCCTGCTCCACCTGCTCAAGCAGGTCTTGTAGCTCGTCCAGGTGTGCGATGGATGTTTCCCGGGCTTTCAATTCTCCGGCCCGACTTCCTTTGATCTGAGGGAATTCGACCTCGGCCTTCTGCAAGGTCAACGAAATACCGCCCGCAACCCTCTCCAGGAGCCCTTCACCGGACAGGTAATCCTTGAGCATGTCACGGCCGACGCCATCCTCGGCTGATTCGGCCAGTAAAGTCTCTCCGGCCCTGACGACAAGGAGTCGAGAGAGGTCGCTCGGAAGGCCCGCTCCATTCTCCCAATAATCCTCCAGTTTCTTGCTCGAATTCTTGAACGGCTCAGAGTCTTCCAGGCCCGAGACGATCACTCTGCCACCGATGCTCCAGTCTCTGAGTCCTGCTGCTACAGGGGCCTTACCCGTCGTCTTGAACAGAAATCTGATCAGCGACTCGACGACATAAGTCTTGCCCGTCTCGTTCCGGCCGTAGACCAGGTTCAGGTCTCCGGGCACGAACTCGAAGTCGCTCTCGAGAGGGCCGCCCCGATTTACATGGATTCGGTCGATTCTAAAGGTCATGGCCTGGTTCAATCCCCGTAGATGACTGACAGGGCGGCGATTTCGACCTGGTCCTTCGTCGGCTCATCAGAATCGAAGGGCCAGTCGAGTTGCTCGATCAGATTCATGGTGCGCTCGGAGATGGCCTCCAGCTGGTCGTCCGAACTCACGGACAGATTCTCAAGCGACGGCGTCTCATCCTTGAAATACCGGAAGCTGCCGAACCCCGACTCCAGTGCCGTACGCACGGCGCTCTTGTCTCTCGCAAACCCGCCGGCGTCCACTCTGAGCCGGACTCTCGGGTAATCGGCTGGCTCGATGCCCCAGTCCGCGATTCGGGCTGCAATTTCCTGTTTGAGAAGCGAGACTTCGTTGTCTCTCGGAAGGATGAGAAAGGACTCCTTAAAATAGAGTACATCTGTGTTGATGACTCGTTTGTCGACGTTTCCGCCTTCGGTATCGTAGAGGACGAACGTGCGCTGTCCCGTTTCGCCGATGTCCAGGCCGCACGGCGAGCCGACGTAAGAAACCGTGGCGGATGGACTGTGAGCCTTGTGGATGTGACCGAGGAATGCCCTGTGCGGTTTGAACCGGCCCAGATCGTTTCTCGACAGCGGCATGTACGTGCCGGGCTCCAGGGGATTCGGTTCCTTCACGCCGCCGTAGAAGTCGCCGTGACCGACCAGGACCCACTGCTTTCCGTCGATCTCGTGTTCTATCTCGGCAATTTTCTCACCCATTTTCGTTCCCTGCTCATACGGGATGAACAGGAACGAGACCGAGTCGAATTCCACGACCGTGGGATCCGTGTAGATCCGAACGTTGTCTCCGGTGATGCTTTTTTCGCTGATGTTCGGATCGTGGTTGCCGGGGATGATGTGCAACTGAAGGGAAGTGTGCTGTCTGCACAGAGCTTCGAACTCCGAGTAGTTCTGGAAGTCCTTGTCGAACAGATCTCCGGCGATGATCAGGTGTTCGATTCCGGCCGCGACTGTCTGTTCGAACACGTTCTCGAGGGCATTGTAGCGCTCGGAGTGCTCGGCCCCAGTCCTCAGGTGTGCATCTGCGGTCACGGCAATTTTCATATAGATCGTTCGCTTGGGTCCATTTGTGAAAATACCCCTCATATGCAATTTACATGGGCCTGTGACATCGCGTACTTGATCCGGTCCACTCCGCACCCTACCAGTGGGCGGCTGCCTTGCTTGGACCGGCTGCAATTCTGGCTGGCGGGCAGATCATGCTGCCTGCCTATTAGCTCAGCTCTCCTGCATCGCCTCTATCAGCGTATCCAGCGATTCCCGCACGGCTTGCCTTTGCTCCTCCGGGATTCTTGCCAGGATTCCGTCCATCTTGGCCTGCCTGGCACTGGCAAGTTCGCCGGCGACTAAAGTCCCGGCAGTCGTGAGGATCACATCCCGAGCGCGCCCGTCCACATTGTTTCGCCGTCGAACGATCCAGCCCTGGCCCTCAAGGTTGGAAACAATTCGACTTACGGTGCTCTTTTGGAGGTTGATTCTGAGCGCCAGTTCACGCTGGGTAATCGAGCCACATCTACTCAATTCGAGTAGCGCGTGCGCCTCCGCGATTGGTACTGGATGGCCGCACGGGGTTGTGGTCGGCCTGTGCCACCCAAAGGCCCTCACGAGTTTAACTAGCTGATCTTGAAACGAATCCTGGATCATCACTCCTCGCTCGGTGCGTATCCACGCTGTCGATCATAGTGCCTCACCTGGTCCGCGGTTAGTACGGCCTTCGTAAGCAGATGGGCACGAAGGTGTACATAACGCAGCTTTCCGTTGAGCGCGGCTACTCGTCCCACGGCCGCCTCCAGAGACTCATCGTCTACATGCTCGTGAAGGAATCTCTGATTGAGCGAGCGTTCGGCCTCGATGATTGATTCACCGAGACCAATCGCAGCCTCGCGCATCTCTCGCTGGACTCCCTCAATCTGGCGAACCTGTGACCCATCAAGCCCTAATGCCGATGCCATTTGAAGGGCATGTTTCGGACCGGGGTAGTGATTCAATTCGGCCGGTCGAGCGAGTCCCATTCCTGCAGCACTTCTAAGATCGTCGACTTCTTGCTGCGTGAAGGATCGAACCTCACTTGTTTCAAGACCTGCATACTCAGAAACGTGCTCATGTTGAGCCGCAACGGACTCCGTCGCCCCGATAACCGCGAGCACAGCGATTGGCCATGCTTTCATCATCGGTACTCGCATCGTGGTCTTCTTTCAGTTGAAAAGGCCTAATAATACTAGATAGTTTGATAGCACAACTAATTATAGTTCGATAGTAGGACTAGTTTGTAGGCAAGTCAAGGACAGAGCTGGTTAGCTGTAGACAGCAGCAGAAGCCGGGCCGCGGCCATTACCGCTACGCATAGCAGGTCCAGTGACTATAATGGTCGATTCCAAGGAGAGTGGAATAGTGCATCCTGCTACGGCGGAGGGATCGTGAATCGGTTCGTGACAATGTTGGTGGCTTCGGCCCTTCTCGTCGGGTGCGCGACTCAAGACGATGCGACGGATACGACTGACGCCGTCGCCGAAGCGATTGCGATCGCCGATGAGTACGTGGCCGGCTACTACGATGAGTATCCCGAGGATGCCTATGAAGTCGGCTATCCCGCCCCGCTCGATCGCATGGGCGATCACACGCTTGAAAACATTGCAGCGTGGCGGGCGCGCGAGGACGCGTGGGTAGACCGACTGCAGGCCATCGACGCGAGCGTTCTGGAAGGAACCGAAGCCGCCGTTCCATACACATTTTCGCTGGAACGTCTGCAGGCGTCAATCGCGAGACGCGTTTGTCAGACGCACCTGTGGAATGTGAGTCCAACTTGGACGGGTTGGCAGAACTTCTTTGGCGGCGTGTTCGCCAAGCAGCCGGTGGGTACGGCAGAATCCCGCGCCAATACGCTTGCCAGGGCACGTGATGTCGCCCGCTACATCGATACGGAGATTGCCAACTTGCAAACGGGGATGATGGAAGGGTTTACGGCCCCCCGTTCCAACGTGACAGTGGTGGTTGCCCAGATCGAGGCGCTGATGTCCGTGTCGGCTGAGGAATCTCCGTTTTATGAGCCGGCCCTGCGAGATGGTGACCCTGCGTTTGCCGCCGAATTGGCCGCAATAATCTCAGATGAGATCGTTCCCGCCGCGCAACGCTATCGAAATTTCTTGAACAACGACTACCTGAGCGCAGCTCGGGAATCGATTGGTGTCACGACCGACCCGGGTGGCCGCGAGTGTTACCTGGCTTCAGTGAACTTCCATGTGACCCTGTCGCTCACGCCCGAAGAGATCCACAACAACGGTCTTCGGGAGATAGAACGCATCCAGGCAGAAATGAGCGAGATCGGTCTCCGCAGTTTTGGCACGGGCGATGTCAAGACGCTGCTCGAAATGGTTAAAGCCGATCCCGCGAACGCTTTTGAGACGCAGGACGAGATCATTGTATTCGCTCAGGACGCGGTAGACCGGGCGAAAGTAGCGATGCCGGACTGGTTCGGCTTCGTGCCGCAGGCGGAGGTCGCCCTGAAGCCCTATCCGGATTTCATGCAGAGAACGGGCGGTGGGTTTTATTCGGCCGGAGCCGCCGACGGAAGCACTCCTGGCACGTACGAGTTTGGCATCCACGATCCGAGCGATCTCAATCGGGGTGACGGTTTCGAGGCCACAACGTTCCACGAGACGTACCCGGGCCACCATATGCAGGTGTACGTCGCGATCGAAGGACCTGGCGTACATCCGGTGCTCAAGTTCTTCTTCACCTCGGGACTTGGGGAAGGATGGGCCCTGTACAGCGAGAAGTTGGCCGACGAGGCCGGGCTATACGCCTCTGAGGTGGATCGGCTCGGGATGTTGTCCAACGAGGCCTTCAGGGCCGCGCGACTGGTTGTGGATCCCGGCATGCACGCTCTGGGCTGGAGCCGGGAAGAGGCCGTGGACTACATGCTCGCAAACACCGCTGCCTCGCGGGGAGGAATCGAATCTGAGATCAGTCGCTACATCGCCGTGCCGGGTCAGGCCACTTCATATCTGACCGGAAGTCTGCTGATCCAAGAGCTACGGGGACAGGCGGAAGAAGCTCTCGGTGATCGGTTCGATATCCGGCAGTTTCACGACCTGGTGATCGAGGACGGCACCGTCACGCTCACCATGCTCGAAACGAAGATCAAAGCGTGGATTGAGGCGGAGAAGTAGGGGGAAGCCCTAGTCTTCCTCCTCGATCCACAGGTCTTGGACGATAGTGGCTAGCCACCTGTCGTTCTGAAGACCCTTGACCCGTCTATGGGCCGCAAGGAAGGACATTCTTGGATGCAGGTATGTGAGTGGGATTTCCGTGGCAACGATCTGCCAGATTCCCTGCAGGTACTGGTCGGCCTTGTCCTGGTCCATCGTGTACCAGATCGTATTTGCTAGTCGACTGACTTCGGGGTTCACGTATCCTGAAACCGGGAAATCCCGATACTGTTCCACATAATTATACTGCCTTATGACCGCCTCGAAGTTGTGAGCGCGCCCTCTCTCTCGCAAAACACTTCGCTCAAACGTGCTGATCTCCATCCGAATGCCCGCACGGCGAAACTGCTCCTGAATGTAGATGGCCTGCGCCTGCGTCTCAGGGGTGACGCTCAGCGTAAACTGAAACTCCTGTCCGTCCTTCTCCCGGATGCCGTTATTGTCGCCATCAATCCACCCCGCGGACTCAAACACCTGTGCGGCACGCTCAGGATCGAACGGCAGAGGTTCAGGTACCGACCCCTCAGCGAAATGGCGCTGCTTCGCGGGGACGTCGGAGATGGGGAGGTCGTCGGGATAGTTGAGTAACTGGTGCAAGCCGCGCCGGTCGATGGACATGGTAAGCGCCCTTCGTACGGCGGCATCTTGAAACAAGGGGTTCCGATGATTCCAGACAATGGCCATGAAATCATGGTCATTCTTGTGATAGATCTCGAAACGAGGATCGGCGGCGAGTTGCAGGGCTTCCAGCGCC
>JBDHMQ010000050.1:0-13593 GCA_039656095.1 Gemmatimonadota bacterium
ATCAACATCGATCATGTGGCCACAGTCCGTCAGGCACGACAAACTGACGAGCCTGATCCAATGCAAGCTGCTGTTCTCGCGGAACTCGGCGGCGCCGACGGTATTACGGTCCATCTGCGACAGGATCGGCGACACATTCAGGACCGCGATGTGCAATTGCTCCGCCGGACGATTCGCTCGCCGCTGAACCTGGAAATTGCGAACGTTCCTGAGATGGAGGCCATAGCCCTCGAAATTGCGCCTCACCAGGTGACGCTGGTCCCCGAAAATCGTGCAGAGATAACGACTGAAGGAGGGCTCGACGTATCCGCGACGAAGCAACTCAAGCCTGCGCTAGGCCGGCTCAGCGCAGCGGGCATCAGAACATCCCTGTTTATAGATCCGGAGTTGGATGCCGTCCGACGTTCGGCAGACCTTGAGGTGGACGCCATCGAGTTACATACCGGAGAATACGCGAATGCGGACCTTGTGGGCCGGGCCGCGCAGCTGGATCGGCTTGTTGCGGCAACACTTTTGGGTCGAGAGCTGGGCCTGGCTGTTCACGCCGGGCATGGGCTCACGTATGAAAACGTTGGCCCGGTAGCCGCAATCGCTGACTGCGAGGAGCTGAACATAGGCCATTCAGTTGTGAGTCGGTCTGTATTCGTCGGAATAGAAACAGCGGTGCGTGAAATGAAGTCGATCATTCGACAGGCTCGCCTGGATGTGACCGGCGGGGACGCGTGAGCCCACGTCTCAAGGGAGTGATCGGTCTCGTGGTCACGGTCCTGTTGCTGTGGTGGGTACTGCGTGATGTCTCACCAGGCGAGATATGGATAGAGCTTCGCGGCGCAAATCTGTGGATGATGGCCGGGGCGGTTGGGCTAGCGACATTCAGTTTCGTCCTCAGAGCGATCCGCTGGCGCGTGCTGCTCGAACCTCAATACGGTGGGTCGGACTTCGACGCGAGGTTCGGAGCTACCTGTGCCGGGTTTGCTGCTAACAACCTGTTTCCGGCTCGAATCGGTGAGTTCGTTCGGGCTTATGTATTGGCAACCGTCGCTCCGGTGCCTCTGGGCGGCAGTATCGGGTCGCTCGTCGTGGAACGTGTGCTCGACGGCCTCGTGCTAGCCTTCTTTCTGTTCACGACGATTTCGTTGCCGGAGTTTCCTCTCGGTGAAGGTGCCACGGCAGCCCGGGTGCAGCAGATGGCGATCATAGGTTCAATCTTATTCCTGGTTGGATTCGTGCTGCTGCGGATCGCGGCACGACGACCTGATCAAACGGTTGTGCTGTGGAATAAGACGATCGGCCGCCTTGCTCCACAACGCCATGCTACTCGCATACAGGGCATCGTGACTTCTCTGGTGAGCGGCCTCGGTGCACTGGCGGACACGGCGGTATTTTTTCGTGCCCTTGCCTGGAGTGTCGCAGTGTGGCTCTGCCTGGCTGCGTCGATCTGGCTTGGGCTACTTGCCTTCGATGTCTCCGCACCGGGCTTCACCGGGGCGATCTTTATCCAGGCGATTATTGCGTTTGCGGTCGCAGCACCTTCGACCCCCGGTTTCTTTGGTGTCTTCGAGGCAGCGTCTCGCCTGGGTCTGGGAGTCTGGGACGTGTTTATTCCAGTCACGGTTCTCGGGTTGCTTTATTTGCGGCGGATTGGACTCAAGTGGTCTGATGTGAGTCGAGGCAGCGGAGTGGAATCGTGACGTTATGGGCGCCGGCAAAGCTCAATCTTCGACTTCGCGTTCTCGGCCGTGGCGAAGATGGCTACCATTCGATTGAGACACTGTTCTTGAGGTTAGGACTGGCCGATGAAATAACGATCGACCAGAACGACGCCGGTTTGCTGCTCGAGACATCAGGTATCGGAAATGTGCCGGACGGAAAAGAGAATCTCTGCTGGCAGGCGGCCGAACTATTCTTTGAGGCAATCGAGCGCAATCCGGCTGTTTCGATCCGACTCGTCAAGCATATCCCCATCGCCGCCGGACTGGGCGGGGGGAGCTCCGACGCCGCAACTGTTCTGCATGGTCTGAATCGTATTCACGATAGTCCGCTCGATGTGCCCGGGCTGATGGGTCTGGCAGGTGAGTTAGGAAGCGATGTTCCGTTGCAGGCGGGCATGGTCCCGGGCACTTGCCAACACCCACGGAACTCACCAGTTGGGATGTTCTGGGCACACTAGCACTGAATGACCTGGCGGCGCCGGTCTATCGCCGGCACCCCGAACTGCTCGTGGTCGCTGACTCGTTGACCGGTAGTGGGGCAGAGATCGCACTTCTGTGTGGATCGGGATCCTGTGTGGCCGGTGTTTTTTCGACGGTAACCCAGCGGGACACTGCGGCGGACCGACTGCTGGCAGACGTTGTCATTCCGGCGAACTGGCACCTCATCGCGACATGGAGTGACGGTCCGGGAGCACCAGAGGCCATCGGTTGACCCGATAGGCCCGGAGCGGGAGTTTGTGTGTGGCAGGCATACGCTCAGCCTGTGATGGCCCTTCGTCTAACGGCTAAGACCCCGGCCTTTGACGCCGGTAATCCAGGTTCGAATCCTGGGGGGCCAACTCAGTCCGATTGAGTCACCGTATCGGGCTCCATGAGGACCGGCGCCGTTCCCGTGATCGGTGTAACGTCAGGTCGAGACATCAAATCCGGCAGGTGCAGATTCCACCACTCCAGGGCCGTCGCGCTGTTCCATGGCGGCACCGGAATGCAACACAGATTGCCGTAGAGTTCCATTGCCGTATCCGGACGATTCTCCGGATCCTTCTCAAGGCAGGCCAGAATCACTTCGTCCAATTCCGGTGGGATGTCTAATTCGCTGAGTTCCGATGGTGGCACCGGCTCATCACGAACATGTGCCATCAAGATGGCCACGGGCGATGCCCCCTCAAACACAGTTCGACCCGTAAGGAGCCAATAGGCCACGCACCCCAGTGCATAGATATCCGCCCGCCGGTCGACGGGTGCGTCTCCGAGCGCCATCTCCGGTGACATGAAAGCAGGCGTTCCCGTCGTCACGTTGGGCGAGGTGAGCTTCATCGACTCGTCCGAGTGCTCGGAGTCTGTCGTGACGAGGCCGAAGTCCAGGATCTTGAGTTGGTCAACAACGAGGCCGAGGCGAGCGGCGACAAGATTTGCCGGTTTAATGTCCCGATGCACGAGTCCGCGTTCGTGTGCCTCGCCGAGTGACAGGCACGCTTGCCGCATGAAGTGGACGACTCTAGCAGGTTCCAGGGGGCCAAAACGGTCCACCAGTTCCTGCAGGTTCAGGCCCTCAAGCAACTCCATCACATAGTAGAAAGAACCATCGGCGGTGGTGCCGAAATCGTAGAGCTCGATCGTATTGGGGGATCTCAAGTTCGCTGCCGCACGCGCTTCACGCTTGAAGCGTTCAACGATCACTGCGGCTCCTTCTGGCGTGCCTCACGCGCTTCACGCTTGAAGTGTTCAACGATCACTGCGGCTCCTTCTGGCGTGCTGGCGCCCAGGACTTCCGGCCTGATCAGCTTGATTGCTGCGGGCCGCACCAGCATCCGATGCGTCGCCCGATAAACCTCGCCCATCCCGCCCTCGCCCATCTTTTCCTCTAGACGATAACTGCCCAGTTCACGCGCTCGGCTGACCCGCTGGCCTAATCCTCGAATAACCCGGGCGGGCACCACCGCCATAAAAGCGCACGCGTATAATGGGAGGAACGCCCACGTGAGTGCGAAGCCGTCAAGCGCAAATTCGACCCCGCGCGCCGACTCAATGAGATATACGAGCGGGTCCATTGAAGCTGCCACAAGCGCCGCGAGCAGCACCCGTCTTGGCTCGGCCGGTACGATAGCGGGGTAGGCGATAATGATGATGCACACCCACGAAACACCGTTACCGAACGTCGCTCCGGGCCCCCACCAGTTGTGGACAGCGATAAGCAGGGCGGTCGCCACCTCAAACACAAGCCCTAGCGAAATCAACAGTTGAGGACGGTGGCTGAGTCGCCTGGCGAGAAGTACCAACCCAAGGGACATGGCCACCCCGAAACCTGCAAACAGATTTCCGGGAAGCGGCCAGAATGAGCTCTCGACGTGACCAGCGCCTCCAAACACGCGCCAGACGACATTCTGCATTAGCAGGACTAGCACCCAGATGCCGGCAAACGCTATACCCGCCGTACCAACCCTCCGGCAAGTCTGCTCGAGCATATCCGGAGGCATACGCCACCGTGATCGCCCACCGGCGGGTGTGGCCGAAGACGTGGAAAGATGTGGCGCGAGGATTCTGTTGGTACTGGTCATATCTTATCCACAACAAATAAATGGACTCAAGCGTTCGCGGCGTGCCGCCAGGACCGTAGTATACGGTGACTGAGACTCCTTCGACGAGGTGCAGAGCGGCAATGGCCGAGAATTTATTGGCGAACGAACAGAGCCCGTATCTGCGGCAGCACGCTGAGAACCCGGTGGAATGGCAGCCCTGGGGCGATGCGGCGCTGGCGGAGGCGCAGCGACTCGATCGACCAATTTTCTTGTCGATCGGCTACTCGACCTGCCACTGGTGCCACGTGATGGCCCACGAATCATTTGAAGACCTGGCTGTAGCTGCCTTGCTCAATAAGAGCTTCGTGTCCATCAAAGTGGATCGCGAAGAAAGGCCGGATCTGGACGCTGTCTACATGACCGTGTGTCAATTGATGACAGGGCAGGGCGGTTGGCCTCTCACGGCGATATTGACTCCTGCGAATTGCTGAGGTCTGGGAAACGCAACGAGTCGAGGTGCATAGGTCTGCGACCGAGATTACAGAAGCACTTCGGCTCGTGACGAAGGTGCCGCAAGGGTCTGCCCCCGGGCGGAACGAGCTGGACGTGGCGACGAACACTCTGGTCGCCGGATTCGACTCCCGGTACGGCGGCTTCTCACGGGCTCCCAAATTTCCATCTTCCCACACGCTCACCTTCCTGCTACGGACGTGGGATCGAACCGGTGATCGAGACATTCTGGACAAAGTCCTGGTGACCCTCGACGCTATTCGACGAGGTGGTATTTGCGACCAACTGGGCGGCGGTTTTCACCGGTACTCGACGGACGCCGAGTGGCGACTCCCGCATTTCGAAAAGATGCTTTACGACCAGGCGCTGCTCAGCATCGCGTACACGGAAGCATGGACCGCCACGGGAGAGAATCGTTTCGCCCGTGTTGCTCGCTCCACGCTGGACTATCTGATCGATGAAATGATCGATGAGGGCGGCGGATTCCATTCTGCTGAAGACGCGGACAGTGAGGGTGAGGAAGGCAAGTTCTATGTTTGGACGGAGAGCGAGATTGCCTCCGCCCTACAGGATGATAGTGCTCTCGGCCTGGCCTTGGACGCCTTTGGCGTCGAATCCGAAGGCAACTTTCGCGAAGAAGCAACCGGCCGCCGGTCGGGTACAAACGTGCTCCTGCTGGCGGAAGAGCCCGCTGAGCTCGTTGTCGGCCATGGCGGATCGCCCGATTCCATCAATGCGAGCCTGAAAGCGATCCGAGCGCGACTTCTGGAGGTGCGACGAGACCGCGTGCGACCGGAACGCGATGACAAGATCCTAACGGACTGGAATGGTCTCGCCATCGCTGCGCTTGCACGAGGGGGAGCCGTGTTGAGCGATCCCAAGTACGTGGAGGCTGCCCGACGATGCGCTGACTTCATTTCCAAAAACCTCCGCGCCGCCGATGGTCGCTACCTACACCGCTGGCGGGCGGGAGATGCGGCAATCCCAGGGATGGCCGATGACTACGCGAATCTGGCTTGGGGATTTGTCGAACTCTATGGAGCGACTTTCGATCCTGCCTGGCTGAGTCGAGCCACAGAAACTCTGGACACACTACTCAGAGATTTTGAAGCCCCTTTGGGCGGCTTTTTTCAAACGGTGGAGGCCGAGACCGGGTCACTCGTCCGAGTTCTTGAGTCAGCGGATGGAGCCATGCCATCCGCTAATTCCGTAGCTGCGGGTGTCCTTATTCACGTTGCACAACTTACAGGTCGGAGTGACTATCTTGCGGCCGTATCTCGTTTGCTTTCAGGGCTTGGTGGACGTGTTACGGAGGCGCCAACCGCTCATACCGCGCTTCTCCAGGTAGTCGATCGACTGGAGGGGGACTCCCTTCAGATCGTAATCGTCGGCGAAACGGACGATCCGGCCGTGCACGAAATGCTGGAACTCGTCCGTGGGCAGTATCTGCCGCGCGTATCGCTGATGCTGAAACCGACGGAGGACGAAGACGTCTGCCGGCAGCTCACGCGGCTCGCCCCATTTACCGAGGGCATGGCGGCGGGTGGCACTGCAACGGCATATATTTGTCGTGGGCATGCCTGCGGGAGTCCCATTGTAGGACCGAAAGCGCTCAAAAAGGCACTGGATCAGGTGACGGCGCACCGCACAGCAGTTTGACGATAGGGGTCACCGCCAATAATATTGTGGGCTGTTTTCCGAGCGGAATCGCTCGCGGACCAGTCCGTTCGTTTTGGAACGCCCTACACAACGATGAGGCACAATCCAATGTCGGAACTTTCGGCGACCGGCACGCCGATGATGGTCATGACGGGCACGGCAAATCCGCTGCTGGCAGCGAAGATCTCAGAGCACCTGAATCAACCGCTGTGCGACCTTACGGTTCGCCGATTCGCGGACGGGGAAATCTTTGTCCGGATCGACGAAAACGTGCGGGGCAGAGATGTGTTTATCATTCAGCCGACGAATCCGCCAGCGGAGAACTTGCTGGAATTGCTCTTGTTGATCGACGCAGCCAAGCGTGCATCCGCTGCGCGCGTGACCGCCGTTGTTCCGTATTTTGGATACAGCCGACAAGATCGAAAGGATCAGCCACGTGTGTCGATCGCCGCAAAGCTTGTAGCGAACCTCATTGTTGCTGCCGGGGCAGATCGTCTGATTACGATCGATTTTCACCAGCACCAACTCCAGGGATTTTTTGATATCCCGGTTGACCATCTGTACGCTGCACCAGTGTTCATGGAGCACTACCGCAAGCTTGAGCTGGGAGACCTTGTCGTCGTGGCTACGGACGTGGGTGCAGCGAAGATGGCGCGAGGTTACGCAAAGCGCCTGGGAGCGGGTCTCGCAATTGTCGATAAACGACGGACGGGACCAAACCAGGCCGAAGTCGTGAATATTGTCGGAGAAATTAACGGGCGAAACTGCATTATCGCGGACGATATGGTGGATACGGCAGGGACGATGGTGAACGCTGTAGAAGCGCTGAAG
The DNA here is from genome assembly GCA_039656095.1 of Gemmatimonadota bacterium. Taxonomy (GTDB): domain Bacteria; phylum Gemmatimonadota; class Gemmatimonadetes; order Palauibacterales; family Palauibacteraceae; genus JARFPW01. The sequence continues at coordinate 7,232 of JBDHMQ010000050.1, forward strand.
GACGAGGGTGCAAAAAAAATCTACTGCATCGCAACACACGCACTCCTTTCAAGCCCGGCGGTCGAGAGACTGGCTACAGCTGAAGTGGAAGAGCTGACGGTTACCGATACCGTCACGATCCCGGATGACAAGCGCAACGGGATACCGAGTCTCAAGGAGATTTCGGTAGCGACTCTACTTGCGCGAGCAATTGAGAGCACGCATTACAACCGCTCCGTGAGCAAGCTGTTCGATTGAGCACGGACCAGATGATGAGACAGGAACGAGGACGATGAGCAAACAGCAGGCGACATTATCAGTTGAAAAACGAGATGGTCGGGGCAAGGGTCCGGCGCGCCGTACGCGCAAGGCGGGTCGAATCCCCTGTAACATATATGGCCACGGTATTGAGCCGATCGCGGTAGATGCCAACGCGCGAGAATTCGACGCGCTTGCGACACGGATCTCAGTTGAGAATACGCTTGTCGATCTCACCGTAGGCGACGACAAGCCGCTCGCGGTCTTGATCCGCGAAATCCAACGCCATCCGCTGCGCAAGAATGTTATGCACATAGACTTCTTCGCAATCAAGGCAGGCGAGAAGATCAAAGTTTCTGTGCCGTTACATCTCACAGGAACGGCAAGCGGCGTGCGCAATGCCGGCGGCATGCTCCAGCAGAATCTGCACGAGCTCGAAATCGAGTGTTTACCGAAAGACATTCCGGCATCATTCGAAGTCGATGTCACCGAACTTGAAATTGGTGATTCGATTCACGTGGTCGATGTGGATACGGGCGACTTTCCGACAAGCGAAGCACCGGAGCGCACTGTCTGCGTGGTTCAGCCACCACGGGTAATTGAGGAAGAGACCGAGGAAGAAGAAGGTGAAGAGTTCGACGAAGACCAGGAGCCTGAGGTCATTACCGCTCGTGGCGATGACGATACCGGCGAAGGAGCGGATTCAGAGGACTGATTCTCCTAATTGTGGTCGATTGTGAAGCTCCTTTTCGCACTGGGCAATCCGGGCGACAGGTACCGCGACACGCGACACAATGCCGGTTGGTGGCTCGCGGATCATCTGGTCAGCCGGTGGCACCTGGGACGTTTCCGTGTTGAAAACGGAATAGCGACCGCCCAGGGCCGCGTGAGAGACGAGGCTGTGGTTGTCGCGAAACCATTGAGGTTCATGAATCTGAGCGGCCGCGTGTTGCCACGGCTGCTCGATGAGCTGTCAGCAGATTCGGAAATGAACCTGCTGGTCCTTGTCGACGATGTGTCGTTGCCTCCAGGCAAATTTCGTTTGCGAGCCCAGGGGTCGGCGGGGGGGCATAACGGGCTTGGGTCGGTCGAAGCCGCTCTCGACTCCCGTTCTTATGCTCGCTTGCGAATCGGGGTCGGCGCCCCGCCCTCAGGTGAGATTGACCTTGCAGAGTGGGTTCTGTCCGCACCTGGGGACAATGAAGAACAACTGATACTCGAGAGCTTTGACCGGATGGCCGGAGCCGTCGAATGGTGGGTTGCGGAAGGAGTCGAGTCCGCAATGAGTGAATTCAACTGACATCGGATGGTTCTGGACTAACTGAGACAGGAGAATGCAGCGCGTGGAACAATGGATGACATCGGCCCTCTGGTTGGGCCTTGGCGGTCTCTCTCTGGCAGCATTGACCTACGCCTATGTGCGGAGGCAACCTGCCGGAACCGAGACGATGCAGGAACTGGCAGAGGCAATCCAGTCGGGCGCGATGGCGTTTCTCCGACGGGAATACTCGATACTGCTTCCGTTCGTTCTCTTCGTGGCAGCGTTGCTGTACTGGCTGATCGCGCCGCGGACAGCGTATGCCTACTTGTTCGGTGCCGCCTGCTCCCTGCTGGCTGGGTTCATCGGTATGAGGGCTGCCACCCTTGCAAACGTGCGAACGACGGAGGCCGCCCGGTCTGAAGGGCAGGGCAAGGCGCTCCGCATCGCATTCAGTGGAGGTGCCGTGATGGGGTTGGCCGTGGCCAGTCTGGGCCTTGCAGGCCTGGGAGCCATGGTTCTGATCTACCGGCCCGAGTCGGTCGGCGCGACCGTGTTTGGTGAGATCATCTCAGGTTTTGCCATGGGAGCCTCAACCATCGCCCTGTTCGCGCGGATTGGCGGTGGGATATTCACCAAGGCCGCTGACGTCGGCGCCGATCTCGTTGGAAAAGTGGAAGCGGGTATTCCCGAGGACGATCCAAGGAATCCGGCGACGATCGCCGACAATGTCGGTGACAACGTGGGCGACGTAGCCGGTATGGGCGCTGACATTTTTGAATCCTATGTCGGTTCGATAGTGGCCACAGTAGTGCTTGGAGCCGCGGTAGCTTCCATCCTTCCCGAGAAACGCATGGCAGCCGTCGCTTTGCCAATCATTTTCGCAATGGTCGGGCTGGTGGCGAGCATTATTGGCGTGATGTCGATTCGGGTGCTTGAGAAAATGGACCCGGCGGCTGCACTGAGAAACACGACGTTTGTAGGAGCAATCCTGTTTTGGGCCGGCGCATGGATCGTGACGATACGCCTCGATGTATTCGCTGGCTCCAGCACTGGATTCTGGACGATGGTGGATCCCGCAGCAGGTCCGTTCTGGGCCATGCTATTCGGATCACTGGCTGGTATCGCAATTGGCCTTGTCACAGAGTACTACACGGCCGGAAAGCCGGTTCGCAACATCGCTACCGCTTCAGAGACCGGCGCAGCGACAAATATCATTACGGGACTGGCAGTGGGCATGGAGTCAGTAGCAGCTCCGCTTCTGTTCATCTGTGCAGCTATCTACCTCGCATATGGATTCGCGGGTCTCTACGGAATCGGGATTGCCGCCGTCGGCATGCTGGCGACGGTTGGCGTAACGATGACGGTTGACGCGTACGGGCCGATTGCTGACAACGCTGGTGGAATCAGTGAAATGAGTGGCCTTGGACCCGATGTTCGGAAGATCACCGATGGTCTCGACTCGCTCGGCAACACGACAGCGGCAATTGGAAAAGGATTCGCCATTGGATCCGCGGCGCTGACGGCGCTGGCCCTTTTTTCCGCGTATGCGAATGCGGTCGGTCTGGCGGAAATCGGGATCAACCTTGTTGATCCGATTGTGGTCATAGGGTTGTTCATCGGCGGAATTACACCATTCTTCATTGCCGCCCTGACGATGACTGCGGTCGGCCGGGCTGCGGCTGGAATGGTTGCCGAGGTACGGCGTCAGTTCCGAGAGATTCCAGGACTGATGGAGGGAACCGCGAAGCCCGATTCCGCCCGGTGCATTGACATTTCTACACGTGCGGCATTGCGGGAGATGGTTGTGCCAGGTATCACCGCGATCCTGGTTCCGGTCCTTGTAGGTCGTTTCCTGGGCGTTGCGGCGCTTGGTGGGACCTTGGCCGGAGCTACCCTGAGCGGCGTGCTGTTGGCCCTGTACATGGCCAATGCCGGAGGCGCCTGGGATAATGCGAAGAAATATATCGAAGGTGGTGCTCACGGCGGGAAGGGCTCGGATCCGCACAAGGCTGCAGTCGTTGGTGATACAGTAGGCGATCCGTTCAAGGATACGTCGGGCCCTTCGATGAATATCGTCATCAAGTTGATGAGCATCGTGTCGCTCGTACTCGCGCCCTGGTTCGTGGCTGTCCATGAGAATGGGGAAAGTCTGGCGGCGATTACGCGCGCGCTTGAGAACTGGATTCCGTTTCTCGGCTGAGGTTGCCCGGTTCGCCGCTTGAATCAGGGAGCGAATCGAGATAGGTTCGCTCCGCTCCGGATGCGTTACCTTGCTCCGGAGAACAAATAACACTCCTGCTCCGGAGATGACTTCGGAGCCGAAACAGACCGAAGGAGACGCAATGCGCGACTACGAAGTCGTATACATTTTTAAGTCGTCCCTGGGAACAGAAGATATTGAGTCCCGGGTACAGACCTATCATGAGAAGATCCTTGCTGGTCCTGATGCTGCGATCACTGCGGTCGTACACTGGGGGAAGCGGGAACTCGCCTATCCAATCGAAGACGAGAAGAACGGCTACTACGTGGTCGCTCAGTTTTCGGCTCCGCCCGAAGTGCTGACCGGATTCGAGCGTGTGCTGAAGCTCGATGACGACCTGCTCCGCCATCTAGTAGTGATTTCTGAGGGTGAGCTGCCAACGCCACCGGCAGATATTGGGGGCGGTCCAGGTAGGGGTGACGATCAGGACGATTCGGACGACGTTCGTCCAAAGCCGCGCAGTCATGATGACTCCGGCGACGATAATTCGAGCAACGACGACGCTGGTGACGACGACGCTGGTGACGACGACGCTGGTGACGACGACGCTGCCGACGATGCCGGTGACGACGATGCTGGTGACGAGGATGCTGGTGACGACGACGCTGGTGACGACGATGCTGGTGACGACGACGCTGGTGACGACGACGCTGGTGACGACGATGCTGCCGACGATGCCGGTGACGACAACGCGGAACAGGAGGCGTAAGCACAATGGCATACAAGAAAGTCTGCCGGTTCTGCGAAGTAGGGGCACGTCGGATCGACTATAAAGACGGGCCTACATTGGAACGATTTCTTACGGATCGCGGCAAAATTCTGCCGCGTCGGGCCACGGGGACCTGTGCCCGGCACCAGCGCCAGCTTGGAACAGCGATCAAGCGAGCACGGCACCTGGCTCTGGTGCCATACATCCAGGGTTACTACGACTGACGTAGCCCCTGGTCAGGCTGTTTCAGGCCGATCCATATGGCAGCTCGAATCGTGTCGTCGATACTGAGGTTCAGCCTTCTTGTGGTGGCGCTGTCGGTTTCGCCCGTCAGCCCATTGCTGCTTGTGCTGATTCCGCTGGGCCTCATGCTGGTAGCATTGAAACCGAACGACATTTCGGCACTGTTGACTGGTTTGTTGCTGCTTTTGATGGCTTTTGCGTCCGGTATGGCGTCTCCGGGTTCAGAGTGGTTTGCTCAGCGGGCCTGGGCGTTGCTGCTGGGAGGGGGGTTTGTTGTCGCGACTCTCATCCTGCCTCGTGCAACGCTGCTTGAGCGGTCCTTGTGCGCTTTGTTGATTGGAACAGTAGCCATTGCCGTTGCCGGGGTGATTCGACCCGAGGTCGTCGTGGGTCTGGATTCCTGGATGGCAGACCGGATTCAGCTGGCATCGGTGCTTCTGTTGGACTGGACCACATCGGTGGATTCGCGACCGGATGTCGCGGCATCCACGATCCGGGCGATCACTACCTGGACAGCTGTCCAGAAGCAGGTGTACCCGGCGTTTCTGGCGTTGGGCTCGCTGCCGGCGCTGGCGATAGGGTGGTATCTTCTGGGCCGTTTGACAGGAAAGTCCGAGGAACTGAAGTCGGTACGTGCATTTCGGTTTAACGACCATCTGATATGGTTGTTTGCCGCAGGGCTCGCTGTGTACGCACTCCCGTTGGGGGAGGCAGCGGCGCGGGTTGGCGGGAATGCCGCCGTATTTATGGTGGCGCTGTATGTTGTACGAGGAGCGGCGATTGGTGTTTGGGTGCTGACAGTGGCGGGTGTTTCGTCCCTGACATGGGTTTTGCTGGCAGTTGCTGCAGCTTTGCTATATCCCGTTGCGCTCGGTGCGACGTTTGCGGTTGGAGTGGGAGACACCTGGATCGATGTGCGCGGCCGTTTACGACGGTCGGCGACACGATCATCCGGTGATTGATAACAGTTTCGTCTGCTGGAGCTTTATTCGATGGTACAGATCATTTTGATGAAAGACTTCGACAATCTCGGCGAGACCGGTGACCTGGTCGATGTCAAGCCGGGATTCGCGAGAAACTTTCTCTTGCCGCATGGAATAGCTTTGGAAGCGACGCCTGCGAATTTGCGGCGGTTCGAAGAGGAGCGGGACCACCTCGTGGATCGCTCGACGCGCGTGTTGGAGAAGTCGTCGGCACTTGCAGCCCAGATCGAGGCTCAGTCGCTCAATTTCCCGGTGAAGGCCGGTGAAGACGGGCGTCTGTTTGGCTCAGTGACCTCGGCTGACATAGCGGAAGGACTGGCCGAGCTGGGTGTTCAGGTCGATAAGCACCTGATCCAGCTTGACGAACCGATCAAGCAACTTGGCTCCTTTAAGGTAGCGGTGCGCCTCTCCGCGAATATCCAGCCAGAAGTTACCGTCTGGGTGGTCGCCGAGGCCTGATTAGACGGGTCGCCTCGTACGATCCGAACCCGTTGCATGGGATGTCTTCGGCCCAAGGGGAGTGAATGGGATCCAACGCTGCGTATCGCCGGAATCTACAAATCGGTTATCTGGATGGACGTCGATTCAGGAAATTGATACTGGCGGGTGTGCGCAGCGTAAGCAGCGAACGGGCAGAACTGGATCGCATCAACGTGTTTCCTGTGCCCG
>JBDHMQ010000051.1:0-14614 GCA_039656095.1 Gemmatimonadota bacterium
TAGCCGATCTGCACCGCCGCCCCATTTGCAGTCACCTCTACGGATTCCGAGACGTCGAAGTCAACTCTTTCCACGCCATCGGTGAGGAACCCTGAAACGTTGACGGCGGCAGAATTGGTAGACTGAGTCACCTCTACCGTGTAGTCGAGTCGGGCGATGCCGTCCTTTTCCATGTGCACATGGATTCGGTCGGCAGCAGGATCGCTCTCGTCTGTGACATCAACGAACCCGACTTCCACAAACGGCACAGCCGTACGGTCATATACGATGACCCGCAGGCCGTTAGCGGGCGCCCCAGTCCGTGCCGTTGGCACATATGCCGCTTCGCCATCAGACCACTCGAACGTCACTCCAAGGACATCACTCGGAAGAAGCGGCAATAGCGAGGAGCTGGTTGCACCGCTCTCAACGAGCAACCGTGCAGAGTGGGCCATGCTGAGGACGACGGACTCGGAGGGCACCTCGACACGCTCGAACAAGCGAGCGACGGGACCGAGGTTGTCCAGCACCGGCATGACGAAACTCATGTCGTCGGCGACGTCGAGATTCGCGTCGAGCGCGACCTGGACGGCTCCGAACTCCTGGTTCGACTGCGTGACGTCAAACGGGTCGTTGCTTCCCGGTCCAGTGGCATCGTCACCGCAGGCCGCCGCGAACATCACAAGACCCAACACCGTCGCGGCGCGGAACCCATTGATTTTGAGCTTCACCATCTGCTAGTCCTCCACAATTATGTATGCTGGTTATGAACGTGGGAACTCTATCATAGCAAGGGGCGTGCCCATCCCGGTGGAATCTTTAAGTTATTGTCACGTCGTCAATTAAACACCATTAACCGTTACGCCACTCGACGGGAATACGCATATCTTGCCGTAGAGAGAGGGTATTGCAGAGAACCGGCGACGCGAGAATCTTCGTACCATGAACCTGCGAACGGTGGTGTTCGATCTCGACGGTACATTGATTGATAGCCTCGCCCTCATCCTGGCCTCCTATCGCCATACCATGGAGACACATCTGGGCCATCGGCTACCTGATGAAATGTGGATTGCCGGCATGGGAACTCCGTTGGCAGTACAGATGTGCAGCTTTGCTCGCACGAAACACGAAGCGGAGGAGATGACGGAAACGTATCAGGTGCACAATCTGGCGAATCACGACCGACTTGTAATGCCGTATGCAGGGGTCAGGGAGTCCGTGGCCATGTTACGGGATCGGGGAGTGACGCTGGCCATAGCGACAAGCAAGCGATCCATCGCCACGGGGATGGGTCTTCGTGCCTGTGGTTTGCCGGAAGAATGGTTCGCGGGAGTCGTTACCGCCGACGATGTGACCAGGCCCAAGCCCGATCCCCAGCCAGTTGTGCGTGCACTCGAATTGTGTGGTGAATTAGATCCGTCGCGTGCGGTTTACGTAGGTGACAGCATCCACGACATGCAATCGGGCCGCGCTGCCGGTGTTACGACCGCAGCCGTTCTCTGGGGCCCCAACTCGCGCGAGACACTCCAGGAAACGAATCCGGACCTGTGGCTGGTCAAGCCGGCCGAAATTGTGACCCGGCTCGCCCCAGTTCTTCAATAGGCTTTTAGTCGGCAGCTTCCGCCGTATTGAAAGCCACAGCAAGGACTTCGTCGAGCGACTCAACGAAATAGAATTCCGATCCGTTTCTGACGGTCTCGTGCAGGTCGTCCAGGTCCCCGCGATTATCCGCGGGCAGGATGATTCTGCTGATTCCAGCTCGCTGAGCTCCCAGGACTTTTTCTTTTACGCCACCGATCGGAAGCACTCGTCCCGTTAAGGTGAGCTCACCCGTCATCGCTACGTCATGCGCGACGGGCCGTCCGCTCAACGCGCTGATCACCGCGGTTGCCATCGCGATTCCTGCTGACGGACCTTCTTTCGGAACTGCGCCTGCCGGCACGTGGATATGAAACTCCCGTTTGTCCTCAGGACCCAGGTCAATCCCGAGATGCTCAGCGTGCGAGCGTGCGTACGTGAGTGCGGCCCGCGCGCTTTCCTTCATCACATCCCCCAACTGGCCGGTCAGAACGAGACCCTCACGCCCCGTCATGACACTGCACTCCACGCGCATGATGTCGCCCCCCACGGGGGTGTAGTACAGGCCGGTAACGACGCCGACCGTATCCTCCAGGAGCTTCTTTTCGGGATGAACCTTGGGTTGGCCAAGCAATTCGCGCAGGCTGTCAGGCCCGACCGTCAAGTTCTCGATTTCCCCGGAGGCAATCTTGTGCGCCGTCTTCCGGGCGACTCGTTCGATCTGCCGTTCGAGGCCGCGAACGCCCGCTTCCCGCGTGTAACTATCGATCACTTCGATCAGAGCTTCGTCTTTGATGGCGAACTCCTCGCAGTCGAGACCATTCAGCTCGCACTGTCTCGGCACGAGGTACCTTCTGGCGATCTCCAGTTTCTCCAGGGCCGTGTAACCAACGAACTCGATTGCTTCCATGCGATCCCGCAGCGGGCCCGGAATCTGGTGCGGGAAGTTCGCCGTCGCGATAAAGATCACATCCGACAGGTCGAACGGAAGTCCCATATAATGATCGACAAAATTGTAGTTCTGCTCGGGATCGAGAACTTCCATCAGGGCCGAGGACGGATCGCCCTGGAACGAGACGCCTAATTTATCGACTTCATCCAGCAGGAAGACCGGGTTTCGGCTTCCTGCTCTCTTGAGCCCTTCGATGATCCGACCGGGCATCGCGCCTACATAGGTGCGTCGGTGACCTCTGATGTCGGCCTCATCGCGTGCCCCACCAAGGGCGACGCGAACGTATTTTCGCCCCATCGCATCTGCGATCGATTTGGCGATCGACGTTTTTCCCACGCCCGGTGGGCCTACGAACAGAATCGTCGAACCGCTGCGGTCGTCCACCTGCCCGTGTGCCTGATCTTCGCCTTCCTCGGCAGCGACCTGTTCCTTGTGACTGCGCGCCTCGCGAAGTTTGCGCACGGCCAGAAACTCCAGAATCCGGTCCTTAACATCATCCAGGCCGTAGTGATCGCGTTCGAGAATCTCACGGGCGTCTCCAAGGTCAAGACGATCCTCTGTGCGAATGTTCCACGGCAGATCTGCCACAGTCTCAAGGTATGTGCGTACGACCTGCGCTTCTGCCGACTCGCGAGGTACGCGTGACAGGCGGCGTAGCTCGCGGTCCACTTCGGCTCGAGCCTCATCGCCCAGCTCGAGCGCCTCCAACCTCTCCCGCAACTCCTCGATATCCTCGGCGTCTGAGTCTTCACCCAATTCCTGTTTGATGGCCTTCATCTGCTCCCGCAGGAATACCTCGCGCTGACGGTCACCAAGCTCCGCCTGGACCTGGCTGCGGATCTGGGCCTGTGCTTCGAGAACTCCGATCTGGCGCTGCAGGTGAACAAGGAGTTTGCGCAGCCGGTCCTCGACGGCCAGCGCTTCGAGCATCTCTTGCTTTTCATCGACATCGAGCTCGGTGTAGAACGTGATCAAATCGGCCAGTTCGCCGCTGCCGGATACTGAGCCGAGCAGATGGTCAACAATTTCTTTCGGGACTCCACGAAGGCGGCTGAGCTGTGCGGCCCGTTCCTGAACTTCTTTATGCAACGCCGCGAAGACCGGAGCGTCCTCGTCGAGCGGGGGCATGTCCTGGAGTCTACGAACGACCGCTTCAATGAATCCGTCACGCTCGCCGTATTCGATTACGGCCGCACGCGTGATCCCTTGAACTACGAGCTGAATGCCACCCGGAACCCGCTGGACCTGGGCAATCCGGCAGACCGTGCCGACCTGGTACAGGCTGTCCTCTGTTGGGTCCTCGACTTCGGCATCTTTCTGGGCTACCGCGAATAGCAAACGGTCTCCACTAAGGGCCGACTCGATAGCTGCCAGGGTCTTGTCTCGTCCCGCCGCGATCGGGGCTGCGGCCGCCGGAAACACGATCGTGCCTCGCAGAGGCAGCACAGGCAGTCGCTTGCGACCCGAATCAGGCATCGACGAATCGCCATCGGCGTCCGACTCTCCGCTTTCATCCCAGGAGATGGTCACGTCAGACGACCCGAACCACTCTTGCGCATCCAGTGCTTGGAACGGAGGAGACGATGATCTATTTTTCAAACCGAACATGCACTCGACCAATCTCTTGATTCGTTTCGCCTTCAAATCTTCTCAGCCGCCAGCTTGCACGAAGCGGGCCGCCCCAGACACGCTTATGCTACTCAAACTCACGCCTTTATGGCATAGCGAGAGCCGGTCGCGATCAGATTCACGCCAACCCGGCACAACGCGTAGCCGATCCGGCCGATTGCTGGCCCGGCTCATGGTGGCAGCGTTTCCACTGATGACGGTCGCCAGTTGCTACCCCGCACCTGCCGATCCGGTCGGCATTGCTGCTCCCCGATCTCCGTTTGAGCGGGATCCTTGGGTCCAGGACGTCGATCAAAATTCTGCCATGGTTCTGTGGATGATTACCGAGGACGCAGCTTCCGATGCCGTGGACCATCTGGAGTTTCGGGTGGTCGGCGAGGACGGAGACTGGGCTGTCGTCACCGCTGCCGAACGTACACGCCGGATCCGCTCGGCGTCACTGACAGGACTTCCGAGCGGCACGTCTATCGAATACCGGGTGCCTTCCGACCGCGCTCAGCCACCCGTGTTCAGCTTCAAGACGGCCCCGGATCCTGACACCGAGTCGTGGCCGGTTCGCGTGCTGTTGTTCGGCGATTCCGGGTGGGGCGGCGCGGGGCAGATCCGCCTTGCCCGACAGATGCGTGAAGTGTCATGGGATCTGCTCGTTCACCTCGGAGACGTGGCCTACAAAGACGGGACAGAAAAAGAGCTCACTGCCAGGCATTTTCGCGTCTACGCCGACATTCTTCAGAGCACTCCCATGTTTCCGACTGTCGGTAACCACGACCTGCATACGGACGACGGGGCCGCCTATGACGCCTCCTTCATCTGGAATCCGCCCTATGAAGGTGAGCGCTACTACGCCTATCGCTGGGGGAGTGTGCAGTTCATAGCCCTGGACACGTCGAGCCCGACCGCGGATGTCAGGGATCTCCGCGAAGGCACCGGCCGGCAATACGACTGGCTGCAGGAGACCCTCCAGGTAGCCCATGATGATCCGGCGATCCGATGGACGTTTGTCTATATGCATCATCCTGTCATGAGCCACGGACTCGGCATCAGCGGCCACGGCGGCGATCGCAAGCTTCGTGTGGCCCTGGTACCGCTGTTTGAGGAGTGGGGCGTTGACATCGTTGCGGCCGGCCACGAGCACCATTACGAACGCACCACGCCTGTTCTGGGAGGCCGGAAGGTTCGCAGCGGCTGTGGTCCTGTTTATATTGTCGCGGGTGCCGGCGGAGCAAGTCGTTACGCACGTGGTGTTGGAGCCTCATCGGTAACAGCTGTTTCGTCTCGGGAATACTCGTATGTAGACCTGACCATTGAGGCAGGGGTAATCGCTGGCAGGACCGTCAAGCAGGACGGCAGTCTATTGGACGAATTCCATATCCAGCCATTCACAGCAAGGGGCGCTTCGGAGTGCTCGGACTGATTGATCGCATGGGTCGCAGGATTCCGGCAGTCGTCACGATAGTTCTGCTCGGAGTTCTACTGCCGACGATAGTCTCGGCGCAGGAAGTGGCCCCTGAGCGTACTCCTGAGATTGTCCTGGCCGACTCAATACGCTCTGCGATGGCTGCAGAGCGACCCGCTGGTGACTACTCGACAGATTGGGTGGACGTGGTCGGGTTTCCGCTCAAAGTCATCGGATTTCCGGTGGAGCTCGTACTCATCCGAATCCCCGCCTATGCAATCGGTGCGTTCACCGCGCCAAGACCACCGGGCTTCATTACGCGGACTCTCCGAACATCCAACGAGGCCGGTGTATACCCGGGCTTCCGGACCTCAATCGGTCCGCAGAGCGGCCTCGGCGCCGGAATTTTTGTGGACACCTTTGACCCCGTATACCTGAATACATCGATCTCGCTGCACGGCTCCCAGCGACACCAGGTTGGTGTAGGATTCGACGGAGAGCGGGCGCACGCAGAGGCAGAATTTCGCTGGCAGCGTGATGCTCGGGTTCGGTTCTTCGGTATTGGCTCGAGTACTCCTGACGAATTCGTTGTCTATCGGCGCGAGGTCGTTGACGTGGGCGCGACAGCCGGATTCCAGGCTACCAGGCAGCTATCTATTGATGTGGGGATTGGATTCGAAGACAATTTCGTCCGCGAACCCCTGAGCCTGGGTGACGAGACCTCACTTTTTGAGGTGTTCGGCCCGGGGGAGTTGTTCGGATCGGAGGGCCGCCAACGCTATGTGCGAATCGAGGCGGCCACGGAACTTGACCTGACACATCAGAGGGACTTTCAGCGACGTGGCGTTTCTTTCCGGGCGGCGGGCTCCGCCTACCGTGGAGTACGCGACACGGATTCGGAATTTCATCGGCTCGCGTTCACGGCGCAGGGCCACCTGCCGCTCAATGACCGACAGGTGCTAGCGCTGCGGGGCCACACTGAGCTTACGCGCAGTGAGACCGGAGAAGTACCGTTCTATCACCTGGCCGCACTCGGTGGAGAAAACAGCGCCATCGGTTTTACCTCCAATCGCTTCACAGACCTGGACATGGTCTCGGTGACGGCAGAGTGGCGGTTCGAAATCTGGCGCGACATTCATAATTCTTCGCGGATCGAGACCTTTCTTCATTTTGGTGAAGGTGCAGTGGCTCACAGGCTGGAAGACATTGAGTCGTCCGACTGGCATGAGTCGTACGGATTTGGATTTCGGGGCGCGACCACTGAGAATCTGCTCGGAGTGTTGTTCTTCGGGTTCAGCGATGAATCGTTTCACGTCAACGTGACGGGAGAGTGGCAGCCGTGAGGGACAGGGCGATGAAGTGCGCCATCCTGGCTCCGCTTATGTGGGGTGTGGCGGCATGCTCCTCTGGCGTGCCGGTTCCGTCGCGTCCGACACCAATCGTATGGGCTGACACCCTTCCGATCGCCGAGCCTCCAGGCCGTGACATTGACGAGGTGCTGAACCTGATTCGAACCTCAGTTTCTGGCGAAATCTCAGATGTGATCGGATTCCGGGCCATTACCGGCAAACACCATGAGGCCCTCAACACTGACCACTTCGATGACGTGGTGAACTCCGCATGGTTCATACACCGGAACGCTCGGCACCGAATGACGCCCGAGGAGATATTCCGGGGCCCCACCACCAGCGAGGGTCCGAGCGAGGGTCCGCTGACCATCGTTGCGGCGAAAGTGCAGGGCATATCGCCGGGCTATACGATTCGCGACGCGAGCGGCGACCGGTATGTCGTGAAGTTTGATCCGAAGGGCTTTCTGTATCTGAGCTCCGGCGCCGGCGTGATATCTAACCGGCTGCTGCATGCCGCCGGGTTCAACGTACCCGAGGACTACATTTTCACTTTCGCTACGGATCAACTGGAAGTAGACCCGGATGCCACCGTCACGGACGCGAATTTCGTTGAGCAGCCGTTGACACTACAGGTGGCTCGGGACGCACTAAGCCGGACTGATTCGTTGGCGGACGGTCAGTATGTCGCCATTGCGAGTAAATTTGTACCGGGTCCGCCGAAGGGGCCGTTCCTGTTCAACGGTGTCCGGAGAGATGACCCGAACGACCACTACGTACACGAGGGGCGCCGTGAACTTCGGGGTTTGAATGTCGTATCGGCATGGATCAACCACGTCGACATGCGGTTCATGAACACCATGGACGCGTACGTATCACCCGGATTCCTGCGCCACTACCTGATCGATTTTGCTGCTACCCTGGGTAGTGGAACGATTCGATCCCACGAGCCGCGTGAAGGACTCGAATACAACTTCGATTTCTGGGATACGTTTGGGCGCATATTCTCGCTGGGTTTTCACAGGGTTGGGTGGGAAAGAACCGATTGGGTACCGATCCACCCAACGATCGGATGGCTGCCCGGCGAAGACTTCGATCCGGTCCAGTGGAAAGCGAACTGGCCGAACAAGGCCTTCAATTCGATGACGGATCGCGACGGCTACTGGGGTGCGAAACTTGTGGGTTCCTTCGACGCCGAGCAGATCCAGGCCGCCGTCGCGGCGGGCAGCCTGCCGGACGCCTGGGCGGCGGATACGCTGGCCAAGATTCTGCTTACGCGACGGGACAAGATCGTCGAGTATTGGTATGCGCGAGTGTCGCCGATCGAGAGCCCGGCGCTAACAACGTCACCGACCGACGAAACCGCACTTCTGTTCGAAGATTTTGGCATTCGTGACCGCGGATGGACTGCGGAACAGACCAGCTACACCTGGCAGTTTGAGGATTCCGCTACGGGAGCCCGACAAGCAGGGACAGCAGGTCCCGGCGCGGGTCAACGGCTGATGATTCCGGAGCTGGAAGGCCAACCCGGACGCGCGGCACAGACAGACGACAAATACGCCACGGTCGACATTCTGGTTGAACGTGACGGCCGTGCCGCCAACCGGTCGGCTACCGTATATCTTCGCTGGACGGGAACGACATATGAAATTGTGGGTTTGACGCACTGATGACCGCTGATACGACATACTTTCGGAAAGGTCTCGGGCTCAAGGCCGAGGTAAAGCCGGTGCTCGAGTCTGAATACAGCAGCGACCTCGTCGCCGCGATGAAGGCGTCCGGGAACGAACTTAGAGTCGGCCGGCTTACGCTTCGGATGGCTCAGAGCCTGGGCTTCTGCTACGGCGTGGACCGGGCCGTGGAATATGCCTACGAAACCTGCCAGAAATTTCCCGATCGCCGAATCTTCCTCGTCGGTGAGATCATCCACAATCCACATGTGAGAGTTCCTCTATCCCGACGATGACGGCATGTTCAGTTTTTCTGAGGTAACTGCTGACGACGTGGTGGTGATTCCTGCGTTCGGGGTGAAACTGTCGGACTTTAACGCGTTGCGGGAAATCGGCTGCGTGCTGGTCGACACGACCTGCGGATCGGTGCTTCACGTTTGGAAGCGGGTCGAGTCCTATGCGCGCGACGGATTTACGGCGATCGTACACGGCAAGTATTACCACGAAGAAACCCGTGCCACGAGTTCGCAGGTAGAACGCCATGCTGGCGGTACGTACCTCGTCGTGCGCGACATGGCCGAGACGCAGGTTGTGTGCGACTTCATCCGCGGCACGCTCGATTCGGAGACCCTGTCAGCGAAGTTCGCCGGGAGATGTTCGGAGGGATTTGATCCGGATATTCACCTGCAGCGTATGGGCGTAGCGAACCAGACAACGATGCTGGCCTCTGAGTCACTCGAAATCGCGCGGGTGATCGGCGAAGCGATTCACGACAGATACGGCGACGCTGAGCTACAGGAACGATTTCGTCGATTCGACACGATTTGTTCTGCAACACAAGACCGGCAGGATGCCGTTGTGGAGCTGATGCAGGACCCGCCCGATCTCATGATTGTTGTCGGAGGCTACAACTCCTCGAACACTACTCATCTGGCGCACCTGTGCTCGGAATCGACCCGAACGTTCCACATCGAAACGGATCGGAGCGTAAATTCGGCGGAAGGCGAGATTTCACACCGTCGCGTAGCGGACGGGGAAATCGTGAGCGAAAAGGGTTGGATTCCGGCCGGCGATGTGTCGATCGGTCTCACGGCCGGTGCCTCAACGCCGGACAGTCTGATCGGTCGAACCGTGGAGCGAATTCTGTTAACGGCGGGAATGGATCCGGCGGCAGTACTGGCTGAAATGATATCCACGTAAGGCGAACCTCAACGGCCCTGGCCTGTCCGCACTCCGTCCCAAAATTGTCCGACTAACCCCGCAAATACGCCTGGAGCATCCCATGGTACCCGATGACCGACATCGGGTACGATTACATGTCTTGCGCGGGAAATGAGCGGAACAGCGGCAGCAGCGATCGCCGTAAATTTACTGTCCCGCTCGCCGGTCACCCA
Source organism: Gemmatimonadota bacterium (assembly GCA_039656095.1). Taxonomy (GTDB): domain Bacteria; phylum Gemmatimonadota; class Gemmatimonadetes; order Palauibacterales; family Palauibacteraceae; genus JARFPW01. The sequence goes on from JBDHMQ010000051.1 coordinate 9,945, forward strand.
TACAACGGGACATTCAATTCGACCGAACTCCGGCCGCAGATCGGCCTGCCGTGACAGCGACCAGAGATCAATACCGCGCCGCCGAGCCTTTCGGTCGAGTGGTAGAAGCCTTTCGCCTTGTTCAGCCAGGACTGGCTGACCAGTCCAATCCCGCCAGAATTCGCGCCAGGACAGATCGTCGAACTTTTCAGTCCATCGACCGTCAATCTCGCGACGGGTGAGGCGATCCTTTTCTTCGGACAGACCCGGATGAGGAGAGACGAGAATCGCCCCACGCCACATGTGCGAATCTGCGATCAGGGCATGCAGTCCCAGTCGGGCGCCCATGGAATACGCCAACAACACCGGTGAGGGATCAACTTCTGAGACGCGCTGGTTGAACGCCTGGGCCCAGTCTCCCAGTGGCAGGCTGTGCTCATCTGCCCACAGGTCGATCGCGGAGAATTGATCCGTGCCTAACACAAGCGCGAGCGCGGCCCAGTCCTCAGCATCCCCGAACGCTCCATGCAGCGCCCAGATCATCCGACGGTCCGAGGTCCGGCAGCAACTTTCGACTCAATTTCCGGTATCATAATCAGAGCAATCTGGCGCCGAGCCCGCTGCTCGGCCATCAGGCGGTTCGACTTGAGTGGTCATGCCGTCACCAACCAACTAAGCGTACGGAACGGTCCTATGAAATACGTTCGCACGGTTCTTATGGGCAGTGCCCTGTTCTTTACAATCGCCCCTGTTCTTCATGCGCAGGACAACACTCGTCCACCCATCGAGCACAGCGGTCTGTGGCTCAGTGGTGGACTCGGGGGTGGATCGACGGACAACGATGAAGGTAGCCTCACGAGCGGCGATGATAGTGGGCCCGCAGGCTACTTCCGTCTTGGCGGTTCCGTCTCGCAGCACATCCTGCTGGGGGGCGAAGTCATTGGAATGTCGTTTGACCGGGACGGAACGGATGTGAGCTTCGCGAACGCGACGTTCACTTTGGTTTACGATCCAGCACTACCCGGCGGATTCTTTGCCAAGGGAGGTATCGGATTCGCGAGCGTGATGACCAGCCTGGACATTGGCGGTGGCACGTTCACGACGGACGACGAGGGATTCGGGGTCACTATCGGGGCGGGCTACGATATCCGCATCGGCGGAAACCTCTACCTGACGCCGAATGTCGATTTTCTATTCCAGACATACGGGGATGATCGGGACGCCTCGATGGCGTTGTTCACTCTGGGGATCGGGATGTACTAGGGGCGACCTGTCACCCGGCCCCGTCCGAACCCAGCTGTTCTCGCGCCGCGTTCAGCTGTTCAAGAACTCGGTCTCGGGCTGAGCCTCCCAGCGCCAAGCGCCGCTCAAGGGCCCGTTCGGGGTCCCACAAGTCAGCCGGCAACTGCTCCAGTCGCGGGTCCAGCTTTGCCCGCTCGGTTGAGGAAACGTCCGCAACCGAGACGCCACGGTCTTCCGCGCGGCGGACCAGGGCCCCCGAGAGTTCGTGTGCCTGTTTGAATGACATTCCGTCTTCGACGAGGTGGTCCGCCAGGTCGGTGGCCAGGACCGCGGGATCGCCGCCTCCCGCGCCCGGGCCGATCTCGAGGGTGGCAACCGTGCCGGACAGCACGTGAAGAACCTCGTCGAGTCTCCGCTCGGCGTTGAGAAGGGCAAGCTTATCTTCTTGAAGGTCTTTGTTGTAGCCCGTCGGCAGGCCCTTCAGTGTCGCCAGGTAGCCCGTGAGCATGCCCAACAGGATCCCCCCGTTTGCCCGGGCCAATTCCGCACCATCCGGATTCCGCTTCTGAGGCATCAAGCTGGAACCCGTCGAATAACTGTCGGCGATACGAACGAGCGCAAACTCGGCGGAAGAGTAGACGATCAGATCCTCGGCGAGGCGGGTCAGGTCGATGGCGGTCTGCGTCCACGCAAACAGTAATTCACTCACCCAATCCCGCGCACCGACGGCATCGAGCGAATTTTCGCAAGCGCCGGAAAACCCCAGAGCAATGGCAAGTCGATTGCGATCGACCGGCATCGTCGTGCCCATTCCGGCGGCAGCCCCGAGTGGGAGGCGGTTCATCCGCGCGGTCGCGTCATCAACCCGCCCACGATTTCTCTCGAGCGGCCAGAAGTGTGACAACAGCCAGTGAGCCGCACGGGTCGGCTGTGCCTGCTGCAGGTGCGAGTATGCCGGAATGACGTCATCTACCATGCGGGTAGCTGTCTCTACGATCGCTGATTGCAGGCCTTCGCACGCTTCGTCGATACGAGCCGCGGCATCCATCGCCCACAGTCGAGCATCCGTTGCTACGACGTCGTTTCGGGAACGTCCCAGGCGGAGCAGGCTGGCGTCCGGCCCAACCTCTTCCTCGAGCCACCGTTCGATCAAACTGTGAATGTCCTCGTCGGGCTCAGACTCTGGGGAACCTGTCTCAAGCCGGGTCGCGACCTTATCGAGGCCAGCAGCCAGGCGGCCGGCGACGTCGGCGGGGACTGCATCGATACGCACCAGCTCATCCAGCCAGACACGGTCTACGCGAAGTTCGTATGGCCAGAGATGCCAGTCGAAAGGAAGAGATCGATTGATCTGGTCGAGCGCCCGGGCCGTTCCTTGAGCGAAACGGCCGCCCCACAGGCCTCCGGAGGTAGGAGAATCGTCCATCAGTCCAGCCAGTCGCCCTCGGGCAGTCCACCCGCAGCAGCCGTCTCGGACGGCGGCTCGACGGGAATCAAGTCCCCGTGTCCTTGGATTCGGTAGGACAGTCCGAATAACCGGATGAAGCCCGTGGCGTCAGAGTGGTCATACAGGTCACTCGCCTCGAAAGTGGCATACTCTTCCGCATAAAGCCCCATGGAGCTCCTGCGGGCAGCTACCGCGACGGTCCCCCGGCACAGATGGAGTGCAATGGAGCCAGTAACGCGCTCCTGGGTGACGGCGACCAGCGCGTCCAGGGCCTTCTTCTCCGTGCCCCACCAGCGTCCTTCGTAAACCAGGGTGGCGTACCGCAGCGCGGCGACGTCCTTGAGTTCGAGGGTTCGCCGATCGAGTACGAACTGCTCCAGTTCGTTATGCGCGGCATACAGAATCGTACCGCCGGGCGTCTCGTAAACACCGCGAGATTTTAGTCCCACGATCCTGTCTTCGATCAGGTCCACCCTTCCCACCGCGTGTCGTCCCCCGATCGCATTCAATTCCTCGAGCAATTCAAGCGCGGGAAGACAACGTCCGTTTACAGCCACGGGAGTTCCGTCCTCGAACTCAATTTCTACGCGCTCGCCGGAGGCAGGGGCTTCGGACGGATCGACAGTCAGCAGAAACATGTCCGGTTCCGGCGCATTGGCCGGATTCTCAAGCGGTCCACCTTCGTGTGACACGTGCCAGACGTTGCGGTCACGCGAATACACGCTCGTCTTCGGCGGTGGCAGCGGAACTCCACTCCGACCGACTTTCCGTATGCCTCAGCGTCAGCCCGCCCGCGAATGTCCCATTCTCTCCAGGGTGCAATGACCGTGAGATCCGGGGCGAGCCGACCGAAAGTCAGCTCGAAACGGACCTGGTCGTTGCCTTTGCCCGTACAGCCATGCGCCAGGGCGTCGCACCCCTCCTCACGGGCTGCACGGCATAGCGGTGCCGAGCAGGTATTTGCGTCCGTAGATTGCGCCGGCCCGCAAGGTAGGCCAGACGAAGTCTTCGACGAATTCACGGCGAACGTCAACCACATGACAGGAAATGGCTCCGGCTGCCCTGGCACGCTCTTCGATCTCCTCCAGATCTTCACCGCCCTGGCCGACGTCAACCACAACACAGACGACTTCTGCCCCGTATGTCTGCTTGATCCATGGAACGGCAACCGATGTGTCCAGGCCACCGGAAAACGCCAGCGCCACCTTGTTCACGGCTGACTTGCTCACGGTTGACCGACCTGTAGAACCACATGGGTCTCAACGGGAGAACGAAATCGGCAATCGAGTCCGATCGGATGACTCCACTCAACGGAATGTTCTTCCGATGACCAGCACAGGAATACTGGCCGACCGCCCTCCTCGGACCTGAAATCGACGTTACCAGTAGTTCCGCGGTAGATGCAGCCGACCTGGGCCAGCTCATCCAGATATGCTTCGAATCGCGTGGTGATCTCGGCCACTTCGTGCCTCAACTGATCCAGCTCCGGTGCGCTGACACCGGTCTCCCGTGAACGGATCCGAGCCTCCTTCAACCGGGGCAACACGATTTCGAGCGCCTCATTGTCACACTGTATGTCCGCCACAATCTGTCTCACGAGTGGCAAGGTGGCGGAGGCATCTTCTGGCCGGAAAAGGCGATCAGTTCTGGTTGCTGTCATGTTTCGTCGTCGTTCTTCGGATGGTCGGCCTTGATTCGTCTTGGGCGCCTGGCTGTTCGGAGCTCGATGCGCAGTCCCCCTACGACGGATGCCACTGCATTGTACAGGGTCGCAGCGATCGCGGTCACCAACCCTCCACCGACGCCGTATACGAACGGGACGACAAGGATAGCCCAGGCCCCGAGCCGCTGTACGAAGCTCGGTTCTGTTCCTGCCGGCACGTCGACACCGGCGATCACGGCAAGTCCGATTCCTACGAGGAACCCGATGAGGCCGTGAAGCGCCATTCCGACCAGGAAGGCAGAGGAAGTGCTGATGCGACGAATCTGTAGATGCATATGG
>JBDHMQ010000052.1:0-8819 GCA_039656095.1 Gemmatimonadota bacterium
GAGCCGCTGGCCGCAATCAGCCCGTCCATGCTTGCCATCGCAAAGAAATCAGGCGGGTCGATGTTTCGCATATATCGCGACACCCGCTTTTCGAAGGACAAGAGTCCATACAAGAACTGGGCGGCAATTCAGTTTCGGCACGAGGCCGGTCGAGATGCCCACGCCCCCTGCTACTATCTTCATCTTGCCCCTGGGGATGTATTCGTCGGCGCCGGAATCTGGCATCCGGACGGCCCGGCGCTCGACGCAATCCGTCGCCTGATCGACGAGAGTCCTGAGAACTGGGTGAAAGCCAGAGAGGCAGTATTCCGTGCGGGCTGGGAGTTGGAGGGGGATGCGCTGAAGCGGATCCCGCGGGGGTTTGATGCTGAGCATCCTCTGGCCGACGATCTTCGGCGGAAAGATTTTATCGCTGTGCGGCGGCTGTCTGAAGAGGACGTGTTACAACCAGGATTCCTGGAGCGCTACACGGACCTGTGTCGCGAACCGGTAGATCTGATGGTGTTCCTCACGTCAGCTCTTGGACTGCCGTTCTAGTTCAGTGCTAGAGCCCGGACGTGGAATGATCTGAGAACGTGTCGGTTTACTCCGTGAAGCGGTCCGGAGCTTCGGAATTCCAGTGCAAGGAAGCGGCCACGCCATGGTACTACGTACGACTTCATCGTTGAGCACAGCGGCCCGTCGCAGTGCGCGTACTCGTATAGCTGACCCTCAATACCCGCGAGCGTAATCTCTTCAATGGAGGACTCGCCAAACCAGAGCCCATGTCCTTCTGCCTCGGCCTCCGTCGTCCAGTAAACCTTCACAGGTACGCCTCGGTCTGCCCTAAACAGCACCGCATTCCCATCTTCCTGCGTTTCCGCCTCATACACGTCTGGATATTCCAACGCGAACCCAACGGTATTGCTCTCGTAAGTGGACCATTCGAACGTGCCGGTCTCGGGTTCAGCCGGGTCAGACATCGTGCAGCCGATCGCAGGTAGCAGGGACCCGGCGATGGCAGAAATCAGAATCAAGCGTGTGGGCGACAACATTCTTTCCTCCGGTCTCTCAGCTACGAGCTGACCGGATTATCGACTCGAGGTGGCCCAGGTAGCGGTTCAACTCGGTCCGGCCACGCTTGGTGAGCGAATACTCGGTTCTAGGCGTTCGTCCCACGAACGACTTGTGGCAGGCAACATAACCCGCGTCTTCCAGCCGCTTTGCGTGGGCACTGAGGTTTCCATCGGTAAGTCCCAGGGTATTCCTGAGATCTACGAATCCGACTCGGTCATGCCCTGCGAGTGCACTCACGATACCGAGCCGAACTCTCTCGTGAATCAGAGAATCCAGGTCGATAGCTCTCGATGAACTTGTCGGTGGGACCTTATCGTCCATGCTGGCCGCTGCGCTTCCGTCAACCATCGTAGTGAGCTGCGATATAAATGCCGAACGTGACTTGAAGGACTCCGAATCCAAGCAAGAGAGCGGTATTTCCCCAGGCTGGAGCCAGTGCTGCCGCAGCTCCCAGAAGCAGGAATCCTGCTCCCATGATCGGCAGGGCTCGAACAGAGAATGCACCCCCAGCCGTGACCGCCGCGCCGTACATGGATAACCAAACCGCTGGCAGAGCGGTGGGTGCCGTAGCGGCGATCGTCCACGTGACAATTGCTCCGGCACCGACCACAGGGAAGAAGCACAACGCAAAGGCTCGGCCGGAGGCTCCGGTGAATGCCACTCCGGTGTGTCCTGCCTTGCGCCATATTCCGAAGGACCCGATTGGGGCCGCGACCGCTGCTGCCAGCAACCAGATGACCATCCACACTCGGCTACCGACGGAGTAGGGCATAGCAGTCACGGCCGCAGCCAGGCCTACAGCACCCATGCCGACACCACCCCAGCCGGATACGCCAGTAAACTTTGTAGATCGTTCCATCGTAGTGCGGATGAACTGGAGGTTGTCCTGTGCCCGTTGGCCGAAATCGTGCTGGTTCATGCCTCCAACATGACTTGCGTCATTCGTGGTGTCAAGTACTTTGCAAAACAAAGTTATAGTTTCAATCGCCTTCTGGTTGTTGGCCGGAGGGCTCGATGTCGGAAACGGAGAGGGCCAATTCGATGAGCGAAGAAAGATCAGTCCGGCGTGTCTGCGGTATTGCGGGCAGTCTCCGACAGTCGTCCTTCAATCGAGTGGTTCTTCGGGCGGCGCAGGAGTTGGCTCCCGAAGAATTGACGATCGAGATTTTTGACGGACTGGGCGAAGTTCCCTTGTTCAACCAGGATGTCGAGGCGGTAGGGGATCCCTCAGGCGTGACGGCGCTCAAGGAGGCGATTCGAGGAGCCGACGCCTTGCTGATCGCGACGCCGGAGTACAACGGGGGAGTCCCGGGCGTACTGAAGAACGCCCTTGATTGGGCCTCACGCGTGGGTGCCGGGTCGACGTCTGCCCTGAGTGGTAAGCCGGCCGCAATTTTCGGTGCATCCCCCGGTCGACTGGGCACAGCCCGGGCCCAACCACAGCTCCGCCTGGCTCTGGAAAGCTCAGGCGTATTCGTCATGCCCAAACCAGAGGTTCACCTGATGAGCATCAGTGGCCATGTCACGGACGGTATTCTCGTAGACGAGACTGCCCGTCGCATTGTTGCTTCGTTAATGGAGGCTTTCAGCCATTGGATTTCGCAGGTTCATGTCTGAGGACGTAACAGTTTCCGGCCCATCGCTTCGGAGATTCCTTCAAGGCCGTCCATCATCGACTTGAAGCCTGCGGGAGTCAGGCTCTGGCGTCCGTCACTGAACGCACGGTCCGGATCTGGATGCATCTCAACGATCAGTCCGTCCGCACCGGCAGCGATACCGGCCCCCGCCAGGGCTGGTACGAGTTCACGTCTTCCGGCAGCATGACTCGGGTCCACCAGAACGGGCAAATGAGTAGCCTCTTTAAGCAACGGTACCGCACAGATGTCCAGCGTGTTACGAGTGGCCCGCTCAAACGTGCGAATCCCTCGTTCGCACAGGATCAGTCGCGGGTTTCCCGCAGAAAGAACGTACTCGGCTGCGAGGAGCAACTCCTCGATCGTTGCCATCAGTCCGCGTTTCAAGAGCACCGGCTTCGACTGCTCGCCTACGGCTGACAGCAGCCTGTAATTATGCATGTTACGGGCACCGATCTGCAGCATATCTGCGTAGGAAGCGACGAGTTCCACGTCCTCCGGGGCCACAACTTCCGTTACCACGGCTAGTCCCGTGATCTCCCGAGCCTCAGCAAGCATCGCGAGGCCGGCTTCTCCTAGACCCTGAAAACTGTACGGCGATGTTCGGGGTTTGAAGGCGCCCCCGCGGAGCAGGGCACCACCACCATCTGCTACGGCCCGTGCAGCCTCCAGCAGTCCATCACGACTCTCAACTGCGCAGGGTCCGGCGATGACGACAATCTCATTTCCACCGATCTGAACATTGCCAACCCTAACACGACTCGAGTCCGGCCGGTGCTCCCTCGATACCAGTGCATACGGAGGACTGTCTCGTCGGACTTCCTTTACGGCGGGCATCGCCTCAAGCCGATCGGCCAGATCAGCAGGTGGCGAGCCGATGATGGCGAGCAGGCTTTCTGTATCACTTTCGCTCACCTGGACTCGAAGGCCCTGGCCTTCCACGAACCGGACGACTTCTGCCTTGGCCCGCAGTGAACATTTTCTGTCGATTACCGCGATCATTGGTCTGCTTTCCCCGGATTTCGGAGCTGTCGGAGGAATTCCGCCGGGTCATCTCCCGCCGCGAGTCGCTCCACCAGCGCACTTCCCACGATTACGCCGTCGGCGTGTCTGGCTAATGACTGCACATGCTCGGCCGTCCGAACCCCGAATCCTGCCAATACGGGTACGGGCGATATGGCACGAAGCCCCTTCAAGTATGTAGCGATACTGGACAGCGAATTTGTCGAGCTGCCGCCTGTCGTCCCAGTACGTGTCACGGCATAGAGGAAGCCCTGGCTGGCGGCAGCGATTCTCTGTTGTCGATCGAGCGGCGTCAACGGCGTAACGAGTTGAATGAGAGCCACATCCTGGTTTGCGAGTTCCTTTCGCAGGGGACCGGCTTCATCGACAGGCAGATCGGGAACGATGAATCCGGCTACCCCCGCCTCTGCGGCGTCGGCCGCGAGTTTATTCAAGCCGCGCGAGAGCAGCGGATTCAGATAACTCATCAGGACGATCGGAACGGACAGACGGAGGTCTGCCACGAGTTCGAGGATCCAGGTTAAAGTGACACCGTCTGAAAGAGCCTGACGACTGGAGTCCTGAATCGTGACACCGTCAGCCATCGGATCGGAAAAGGGTACTCCAAGCTCGACAATGTCTGCATGCAATGCGACCTGCCGCACAACGTCTGCGAATCCTGACCGAGCAGGAAATCCCGCCGTAAGAAATGCTGCAAGGGCCGGCTCGCCACGCTCATTTGCCGATCGGATCGCCTGCTCGAGGCGGATGGATCCGTGCTCCATCACGATTGCCCCAGGGCTTCCAGGGCCGGCATATCCTTGTCTCCGCGCCCGGACAGTCCGATCAGGATTCTGCAACCCGGCCGATCGGCGGCCCACGAACGTGCCCCCGCCAGTGCATGAGCTGACTCCAGGGCAGGCAATATCCCCTCCAGAGCGCAGCATTCCTCCAGGGCCGACAGGGCTTCCGCATCGGATGCCGTCGTATAGGACGCCCGCCCGATGGATGCCAGGAAGGCGTGCTCGGGGCCAACTCCCGGGTAGTCCAGCCCGGCGGAGATCGAGTGCGTGTCGCTGACCTGACCGTGTTCGTCCTGCAGCAGCAGCGAATGACTGCCGTGCAGCACACCCATCCGTCCGTGAGCGATCGTCGCCCCATGACAGCCGGTTCCTGGACCGGAGCCTCCTGCCTCTACGCCAAGCAGTTCGACGTCAGGGTCTGCTATGAATGCGTGGAAGAGTCCGATCGCATTGCTTCCACCTCCAACGCATGCGACAGCTACATCAGGTAGTCCGCCCACGGCTTCGAGAATTTGCTTTCTTGCCTCATTGCCGATCACTGACTGAAGGCTTCTAACCAGCCAGGGGTACGGGTGCGGGCCAACGGCGGATCCGAGCAGGTAGTAGGTGCCCTCCGGGTCAGATACCCAGTCTCTCAGGGCCTCGTCAATCGCGGCTCGCAGTGTTTGATCCCCGGTCGTGACCTTGACGACCTCCGCACCAAGTCGGTTCATTCGCAGCACGTTGGGTGCCTGACGTTCCGCGTCGACAGAACCCATATATATCGTGCATGGGATGCTGAGCCGGGCACATGCCGCGGCGGTCGCAACTCCATGCTGTCCTGCGCCCGTCTCTGCCACGACTCGTTGTACGCCCATCTGTTTGGCCAGTAACGCCTGACCAATCGCGTTGTTGATCTTGTGCGCTCCGGTGTGCGTGAGGTCTTCGCGTTTCAGCCAGACTTCAGCTCCCCACACTCGAGCAAGGCCAGCTGCTTGTGTGAGAGCCGTCGGGCGACCGACCCATGACCGCAACTCATGATTGAGCAGATCGACAAATTCCTGGTTTGCCAGTGCCTGTCGGGCTTCTCGCTCCAGCCGCTCGACGGCTCCGATCAGGGTCTCAGGAACAAACCGGCCGCCGAACGGGCCGAATCGACCCTGTGCATCCGGTAGCCGTCCCTCGATCAGGTCCTGCAAATTCGCCTGCATTACGTCGTTCCTTCCGTCTCAGCGGCTCTCACCGCTCGAACGAATTCGGCAATCAGCTCGGGCGATTTCACGCCAGGGGACGTCTCAACCCCGCTGCTTACATCCACACCCCACGGCCGTACGATTCGGATTGACTCGACAACATTGTTGACATTCAGTCCTCCCGCGAGCATCAGCCGACGGTGCCGAGCCAGCTGAGTTGCACGCGACCAATCGGGTCTTATTCCACGTCCTCCGCGCCCGGTCGCCTCGAGGAGCACCGGCAGATCCGAGGGGATCATGGCCACGTCGTGATCGAGATTCAAACCGTCATGAAGGACGGGCAACAGATGGTCCGCAAAAGCGTCAATCAAGTCTGCGTCAGGCTCCGCCTGGATCGTAATCCCGGGAAATTCATCCAGAACGCGCCGCACGTCATCCACGCAGGGTAGCCGGAATACAGCCACACGTTCGAGGTCGTCCGGCAAGTCAGCAGCGATCCGCGAGGCTTCTTGAGGACCAATACGTCGTGGAGACTCTGCGAACACAAATCCGACCGCGTCTGCGCCCGATGCTACGACTGCGGCCGCTGAGCGAGCATCCGTTATTCCACAGATCTTGATTCTCATTTGTTCTCACACGCGGCCGACCGACCTGCCTGAATCAGTCCCGACAGGCGTGCTACGGGGTCGGGGGCTGCCACGAGCGCCGTGCCCACGAGGGCGAGCCGATATCCCAGGCGCGATGCACCGGCAGCATCCGTCTCGTCATGCAGTCCGCTTTCTGCCACGACCGGAATGTCATCGGGAATGATTGCAGCGACACGCCGCAGCCGGTCCGCATCCACGGTCAGGGTGCGAAGGTCGCGGGTGTTTACACCGACGAGTGCTATGACACCTCGCTCTCTTGCTTGTCGAGCCATATCGATGGCAGCCGGGAAGCGGGCGTCTGCGAACGCTTCGATGAGCAGCCACAGGCCGGATTCTTCGGCGGCGTCCAGCATCGGGTCAATCGCTTCAAGATCAAGCATGTCGGCGATCAGCAGGGCACCACCCGCGCCAGCCACCCTGGTCTCAAACAGCTGGTATGGATCGACCAGGAAGTCCTTACGCATGGCTGGCACGGCGGATCCGAGTCCGTTGAGCGTTTCGACGACGCGAGCCAGATCATCGAGACCCCCGTCGAAGGCGAGCGGCTCGGTAAGAACCGACACGGCCGCTGCACCAGCCTGGGAATACGCCGTCGCGAGTCGGGTCGGGAATTCCATGTCCCTCGGTCCGGCAGGCATCGGGCCTGGCTGTCCAGGAGCCCGCCGTTTTACTTCTGCAATGACGTCGAACCCGGCTTCCGATAGCTGAATCTGTGGTGCCGGCAAAGCATCGGCAGCCCGCTTACGCATTTCGGAGGCAGGCACGAGAGCACGGGCTTTGCGGACTCTGCGAGTGGATGCGATCGCCATCGCCCGCAGGAAGTCAGCCACCGTTTGCCTCGATACGCGCCGTGGTGCCGAACTCTGCCAACTGATCGAGAAGCGATGCCGCAGCACCACCCGCGATCGTCTCTCGAGCCAGGGCGACCGCCTCAGAGGAATTGGTGACTCGGCCAGTGACTTCCAGTGCCAGCGCAGCTCCAAGAACAAGTGCGTCTTGATGGGGTCCGGACCGTCCGGTCAGGGCCTCCCGCAGGCTGTCCGCGTTGTAAGCTGGTGATTGGCCGGCCAGGTCTTCCGGTTCACAATGGCTGATGCCCACGGACTGCGGGTCACGTACCTGCCGAAGTACTTCTCCCGGACGCACGTCAAACAGAGTGAACGGTCCACACGGAGTGGCTTCGTCCCACCCCGGGGCACCGTGAACGACGAACGCTCGCCGGATCTCCATTCCGGCCAGGCACTCCGCCATGCTGTGCGCTACCTCCTCCGACCAGGCTCCGATCACGTGATAGGGCGGACGAGCGGGATTCGTTAGCGGGCCGAGAAGATTGAACAATGTTCGTACCCCCAGTGCGCGCCGAACCTGTCCCAGCTGCTTCATTGCTGGATGGTAATGAGGTGCGAACAGGAACGTGAACCCCGTGTGCTCGAGACACCGACCTGCAGAATGAGGATCGAGCGGCATGGGGAGACCCAGCTCTGCCAGTACATCTGCACTGCCGCTTCTGCTGGTGATTGACCGATTACCATGCTTGACGACGGTCAATCCGCAGGCGGCAGCCAGGAGCGCAGACCCCGTAGAGAGATTGAAGCTGCCGGATCCGTCACCTCCCGTACCTACGATATCGACGGCACTCCCGAGAGCATTGGCCGGCAGGTGTGGCGAGACAGCGAGGTTTCGCATGCCCTTCGCAAATCCTCGGATTTCCTCTACGGTTTCACCCTTGATGCTCAGGGCAACCAGGAGGGATCCGGACAGGGCCTGCTCGACGGACCCATCTGCCAGTTCCCGCAGGAGCGCTTCGGCCTCGGATTCCGTCAGTGAACCACCCGCAATCAGGCGAGCGAGCAATTCGCTCATACAGCAGACCTTTCGCGGGACTCGAGCTCAAGGAAATTTTTGAGAAGCCGATCACCCTCTGGGGTCAGGATGCTTTCCGGGTGAAACTGGACGCCTTCAAGCGACACATCGCGATGACGCAGACCCATGATTTCGCCCTCAGACGTAAAGGCACTGATCGACAATTCTTCGGGCAGTGAGTCTTCAGGTACTGCCAACGAATGGTACCGTCCTGCGGGGAATGGGCTTGGCAGGCCCTCGAACACAGTCCGTCCATCATGATATACAGAGGAGACTTTGCCGTGCATGAGTTGGAGCGCTCCATCGACACGAGCGCCGAACGCAGCCGCCAAGGCTTGATGGCCCAGGCACACACCGAGTACCGGAATCCGTCCAGCTGCTTCCAGGATCAAGTCCATCGATATCCCGGATGTCTCCGGTCGTCCGGGCCCGGGTGAGATGACTGCATGCGTTGCCCCCAGGCCGAGCGCCTCCGATACGGTTATTTGATCGTTGCGTCGTACCGTCACCTCAGCACCCAGACAGGATAGAGCCTGGACGAGGTTGTACGTGAACGAATCGTAGTTGTCGATGACCAGAACGTGTTTCACAGGCCCTCCTCGGCCAGCTTCAGCGATGCCGCCAACACAGCGCTCTTGGCAT
>JBDHMQ010000053.1:0-8724 GCA_039656095.1 Gemmatimonadota bacterium
GTTCGAGGCAGCGATCGCTCACGACTCTTTGTGGGCGCCGGCCTGGGCCTCGCTTGCAGAGGCCAAGGAAATTTCGATCTGGTACGACGAGGCTTTCGACGAAGGTGTATGGGACGGTGTGCAGGCACTGGCTTTGCTAGACGAATCAGAGCAGGCGGCCCGGAGGGCCACAGCGCTGGATTCCGAGAACGCTTCGGCGCTGGTCGCACTTGGAAGCGTGCAACGGGATCGCGGACAATGGGAGGAGTCGGAGGCCTCGTACCGTCGCGCCATAGAACTCGAGCCGGACAACGCCGAGGCGCACCAGCAGTACGCCGAAATGCTGAACCAGGTGGGCCGAATCGCCGAATCCGTACGTTCGGCAGATCGGGCTGCAGCACTGGATCCGGCTCTGATCCGCATCTTTGTCCTCGCCGAAGCGCTACGGCTCGATGACCGTCTGAACGAGGCGCTGGAAGTCTATCGTCTCGGACTCGCGCGGGACGCCGATGTGTCGCTTTCTTTTCTGTGGGAAGGTGCCGCCAGGGCGAACATGCAGGCAGGACAGACACGACAGGCGATCGATATTTGGGGGCACATGATAAGCATGACCGTTTCGCCCGTCGGTTCGGAATGGGAAGCTGCACCGAACCTCGCCGAAATGGAGACCTTCCTTTCAGGTGTCGTCACCGGCGATCTCACACAAATTCCACCGGGAATGCACCCGTATTTGTGGGCGAGTGATTGGATGATGGTCGGCAAACCTGACAGCGCAGTAGCCAGCCTGGCCCTGTATTCCAGTGCGGCAGCAAACAGACCTCGTCCCGTCATCGACAACGAGAGTTCCCTGCCCTGGATACAGAATATCTGGCTTCCGGTGTTTGATTCCGTTCGCGCCGACCCGCGAATTCAAAACTTGCTGGAGATAAGCGGACTGGCGGGCGTACAGGCGAGTCGCACGCCAGCGTCCGAGCGCACCCGGCCACTGTTTCTCTTGGGCGGCCCGTGAGGGACTAGAGCACTACAGGGTCCAGCTCAGAATCCGAATCTCAGCAACTGCAGTCCAGCCTCAGACGCTAGTGTGCGCTCATATGGTTTGTTACCACAGACGTTACCGCGAATCAGACACGACTCGGGAATCCTCACTTCCCATAGTCGCACTCAAGCGCGCTGCGGCCAGCTTAACCACGCTCGCTTACGATAACATCCAGTCGGGCCTGCGCCGCGCGCACCCGAGGTTGGAGTTCCTCGTCCGCCTCAGTCCACAGCTCGACAAAGCGCGCATAGTGCTGCGCGGCCTCATCCAAATTCCCGGCCTCGTCCTGCAACTCCGCAAGACGCTCGTGCGTCGGCGCCAGGGCCTGACCCAACGGATACGTGTAGACAAGGAAGCGGTCCGAATACGGCGTCTCGACGTAGCGGGTGAACGCAGCAATCGTTGAGTCCCGCTGACCCAGCGCCTGGTACGCCAGCGCGAGCCCGGGAAGCGGACAGATGTGGCAGAAGTCTTCGAACGCGAGATTGAAGCTCTCCACCGCGGCCTCGGAACGTCCCTCCGCCAGCGCGATCTCTCCTTCCACGCGCCGCAGATCGGACCGTACGCGCTTCAGGTCGGAAGTCTCGAACTGCGTACGCATGTCCTCGACGAGCTCCTTTGCGGACTCAGGGCTCCCGGCACGGGCAAACACCTCCGCCAGCTCGAGGTAGGGACGGTCGCGGGGATCGAGGCCAGCAAGCGGATAGCGTTCCAGAGCCTCCCTCAGGCGGGCCACCGCCTGCTCCGGGCGCAGCCGGACGGCAACGTCCGTCCACGCCGCCTGCACGACGGTCTGGTAGTATTCCGTGGTGATTTCCGACTGGGTGAGGAACGCTGTCCGAATGCGCGTTTCCTCTTCCGCTTCCGCAAGTCGTCCACGTGTGGCCGCGAACTGCGCCAGCCGCAGGGCCAGCCAAGCGCGAAATCCCGGTCGCATGCCAGGCTCAAGAACGGCGCGGAAGTTGGCCTCGCCCTCGTCGAGTCGACCCTGTGCGGCCAGCACCATAATGCTGAGGCGGGCGGATTCGCGTCCCCACACCTTAACGGCGGAGTCGGCCATCACTTCGGCTTCGTCTACGCGCCCTGCGTTGACAAGGCTGGTGACAGAATTCCAGTACGCCGGCCCCTGTCTGCCCGGATCCAGTTCTACCGCCCGCAGTGCCAGTTCGGCCGAGCGTTCGTGGTTCCCTGTGGAGCTCGCGAGCACTCCCAGGTTGACGATGGTCCCAATATCCTCGGGGTCCGTTTCCAGCAATGCCTCATACTCGGCGGCGGCGAGCCTGGGATCGAAGTCGACCAACGTGTAATACACTGACGCCGTCATGTGCCGCTCGGTCTCCGTCAGACGGTCCCGGTGCTCGAAAGCGCGAGTGAACGCGTCGATCATGCGGGCGCGATTGGTTCGACGGTTCTGATACTTGATGCCGAGGGCTCGCCAGGCCATCGCGAAGCTCGAGTCGAGAGCGACTGCCTGCTCGAGGAGCGTAATCCGGTCCGCATTGTCAGTCTCAGCCCGTGAATAGAGCTTCAATGCCTCAAGGTTGGAGGTCGTCACGCGCTCCAGGGGCGGATCGGAGCGGATGGAGCGGTACGAGTCGCCCATGCGCTCACGGAGCTTCTTGGAGAGACGATCGATAGCGGGAATGACGTCGCCGTCACCTGCTGCTGATTCCCTCTGCGAGGTAAGCACCGTGCCGTCGCCCGCCGATATGACCTGGGCTGAGAATACGTATCCGGAGCCCGCACGATTGATCTTGCCCGAGACAACCGCGCCTGCGCCCTCCCGCACCGCCAGCTCGGACGCGAGTTCCGCGGTGAGCGGCTCAGACGGATCGAGGCCCATGCGCTCCAGTGCTTCTTCGATGAGGGCCGGATCGGCCAGTCGGATGATACCCGACTGGGACAGGTCGACCCTCAGCGCCTCCGTGGCGGCACTGGATAGGTCCGGGTCCTCGGCCTCGAAGTTGGCCAGTACCACCAACGCGCGCTCCGCCAGCTGCCCCCGAGCGACCAGCGTTCCTACGGGCCCGATCCCCGCGGCGCGCATAGCGAGCCAGGCTCCCGCGACTAAAACGAGCAGGGCGAATGCTCCCGCCCCGCCCATCAGTGCCTTCCTCCACGTGAACATGCGGCCGGCGCCGGTGGGCTCAGCCAGCCTCGATCGCAGGCCCTTTTGCACGAACGCCGTCGCTAGCACGATGGGCAGACCTACGAGCAACAGCATCAATGCCGCCGGCGCCACCCAGTCGGGGAGGCCGAAGTTGTTGCCGATGACATCCACGACCTGCAGCATCATCCAGGACGCACCCAGGTACATGCCCAGGACCTGCCAGAGGGACCGTTCGTGCAGCTCGCTGATCAAGTTCTTCAAGTCCGGCGCTCCATAGTTCTGGCTGTGTTTCCGAGGCTTCTCGACGGTGCCTTACCCCCTCCCAGCGTCATTAGAGTGAGTTCGGCCGAGTCAAGGTAACCGCCGGAACCAGTGCGAGCATACGGCCGGAGAGACTGAGTCCTATCCTCCGCGACGACCCGCGCTGGCTTCCGTTCCTGGAGAGCATCGGCAAGTCGCCGGACCAACTGGCCGCGATCGAGTTCGAGGTACGGTTGCCGCAGTAAGCAGGAAAAGGATGGGTCGGGTGGGTCTTGTGCGCCGTTCAGCATTGCGAGCACGCCGAACGCGCGCGGAGCACTACAACCGACCTCACGCTTATCAGGCCAGCCTCAGACGCTCGTGGGCGCTCATACGGTTGTGTTTTGAGGCTGATTTCAGGCTTTGAGTGGTTATTGGGCGCTAGTGAGAACTCGTGGGTGTTGTTCCCAGGGACGTTACCGCGGGGCTACGGCAGTCCTGGGTTCGTCCGCCTGACCAGAACACCCATACATCTCGGTCGCAAACCACAGCCCTCCAGGGGACGGACTAACAGTACGGGGGGAGGTCCGTCTACTTGAGTGTCTTGTCGGTGCTCTCTTGTTTGCTTCGGGCCGGCTGGACCTGGTCTCGCTCGGCCTGGTTGCGCGATTGCCTGGCAGCTTCCTGGGCAATGTGGTTCGTCCTGCCCCAGCGCAGGTATTCGCGTACCGGAGCAATGGACGCGGCCGGGCTTTCCCAGAACATCTGGTGGCCCACCCCTTCAATAACCACCATCCTCGCCCTCGGGAAGTACTTCATCTGCTCGCGCTGGAACTCGGGACCGAGCATCACGTTGCAGGCGCCGGTGATGAACAGGACCTCTTTCTGGAAGCGCTCCATCCCTTGCACGAAGTTGACCGGAATGTTCCTCGGCGTGGTGTACGAGTCGCGCACAGCGATCCAGGCCCGGCGTCCCACCCGCCAATGTCCGATCGGAGGGAGCTTCTTCTTGCAGAAGTAGCCGGCGAGCGGGTGATCCTCGCCTTTGAAGCCCGCCATTATCTGGTACTGAAACCAGTCGGCGGCGGCATCGGAGTCGGGCCCCGAGGCGAAGAGTGAGAGGAGCCATGAACCGGCCACGTGCAACTTGAACGTGGTACTGAACTCGACCTTGCCTTTGTAGTGAACCATCACGCCTGCATTCAGAGGTCCAGGCTCTGCCATGACTACATGGCTCACCTTCTCGGGGTGGCGACCAACATAGCTCGAGACCAGCTTCCCACCCCAGGAATGGCCTACCAGGTTGACCTTCCGCCCCGCGCTGAATCGATCCACCAGGGAGTCGAGGTCGGCCAGGTAGGATTCGAGATTGAGTTGGTCGTCACCCACCCGCGGAGAGAGCCCGGTCCCCCGCTGATCGTAGAACACGACGAAGAACTCGTCGCTGAGCGCCTTCAGCGGCAGCAGGCTTCGATAGTCGAGACCGGGTCCGCCGTGGACGACGATCACCGTGGGGTTTTCCGGGGATCCAAACGTCTCGCCGTGAAGCACGACGTTTCCGAGGATGAAATGGGGGAGGTTCGGATCGTGTTCCACGGTTTTCGCGACCTCGTAATCCTTCACCTGGGTGGACAGGACGAGCAGGCAGAACAGGCCGGCGAGCAGGCCGCCGCCGATGACGAGTGCTTTGCCCAGGCGAGCCATCGTGCCCCACCAGGCAAACAGAAAGGTGAGGCATAAGAGGCCGGTGAGCAGGCCGCCGACGAGGGCGATGATCTTGGTCAGGGGAGTCATGATCCTCGGAGATGAGTGTGAGAACGGTCAAACGCCGTTCATGACAAGCTCAAGCCCTGGCTACCATTTCACCGGCGATCGGAAACGGATTTTCAGATTCGGGATCGAGAACGTATAGACCTGAACGCCAGTGAATCTCGTAGCTCAGCTTGTTCATGCCTTCGCCCTCCCCGAGGAGTCACGACGGGTCTGCAACGAAGATAGAAGCGGGAGGGGCCCGGGGCACCCCGGCGCGGCATTGCCGGAGGCACAGGCAGCCTAAGGGATGAGCCCGGGTGAATTTTGTGCGTCGTTGAGCATTGCGAGCACGCCGCAGGCGCGCGGAGCACTACCACCGACCTCATGCTTATCTGGCCAGCCTCAGACGCTATTGGGCGCTCATACGGTTGTGTTACCACAGACGTTACCACGAGTCTAGCACACCCTTGGACCATCTCACTTCCCATCATCCCCTTCAAGAGCGACCTTGTGCCGCATGACAACTCCTGGATACCAGCGTTTCTTTGCAGAGCTCAAGCGGCGCCGCGTCTTCCGCGTGATGGCGGTATACGGCATCGTCGGATTCGTGCTGCTACAGATCGTGGATCTCGCTGTCCCGGCGCTGCTGCTTCCCGAGTGGACCTACCGGTTCGTGGCGCTGATCCTGTTGCTCGGTTTCCCTGTTGCGATCGTGCTGGCTTGGGCGTTTGACTCGACACCCGAGGGCATAAGGCGCACAGAGGCAGCCGCTCCGGGAGAACTCGTGGCAATCCTCGCCGCTCCCGCATCCCAGCGTTGGCCCGCCGGATTAATGGCTCTCGCAGGCATGACAGCTCTGCTCGCGGGCGTGTGGTACATGGGAAGGCAGTCGGCACCCGCAAGCGCTGATTCGGCGACGGGCCCCGTGGCCGCTTCGATCGCTGTGCTCCCGTTCGTCAACATGAGCGACGATGCCAGCAACGAATACTTCTCCGACGGCATCTCCGAGGAACTGCTGAACCTGCTTGCGAGGATCCCGCAGCTTCAGGTTGCGGCACGAACTTCGTCGTTCAGCTTCAAGGATCAGAGCCTGGAAATCTCGGAGATCGCTGACCGACTGCATGTAGCCCACGTGCTGGAGGGTTCGGTCAGGAAGGCCGACAACCAGGTGCGCATCACGGCCCAGCTGATTCGAGCCGAAGATGGCTTCCACCTGTGGTCGGAGACTTGGGACCGGACGCTGGACGACATCTTCGCTATCCAGGACGAGATCGCTGCGGACGTAGTGGAACAGCTTCAGGTCACTTTGTTGGGGGCAGCGCCCACGGTCGAAGAAATCGACCCGGAAGCCTATGCGCTGTTCCTACAGGCCCGGCAGTTGGGCAGGCAGTTCTCGGCCGAGGGCTACGAGCGGGCTAACGCACTGTACGAGCACGCGCTCGAGATTGAACCCGAGTACGCGGCTGCGTGGTCTGGACTGGCCAGAAACTATAGCCGTCAGGCAGCTGCCTTGGGAACGCTATCTTATGACGAGGGCTTCCGGTTGGCCCGGGAGGCGGCCAACCAGGCGCTGAAAATCAACCCGGAATACGCACCGGCCTACGCCGTGCTCGGCGACATCGCGGGGAGCGCCGACAATGATCTGGCGGCCGCGGCGCGGCTTACATGGAGGGCACTTGAACTGGACCCGACCAACTCGGACATCCTGGGCAGTGCCGTCAATATGTCCAGGGATCTCGGCCGGCTCGACAAGGCCGTTGCGCTCGCCGAATACGTGGTGGCTCGCGACCCGGTCTATGCAGGTGCCCATCTCAGAGTGGGCAACAGGTACCTTGATGCCGGGCGGCTGGATGAGGCTATCGCGTCTATCCGTACCGCGCTGAGTTTGAACCCGGGGAGTAGTATTGCACACCACACACTCGGCCTCGCGCTGCTCTTCAAGGGCGAACCGCAAGAGGCCTTGTCGGAGATGCAGCAGGAGTCGTCCGCGGGGTGGCGCCTGATCGGTCTGTCGATCGCCCACTATGCCCTGGGACAGGCCGAGGAGTCCGACACCGCGCTTGCGGAATTGATCGACAAGTACGAACAGCAATGGGCCTACAACATCGCTGAGGTGCTGGCGTACAGGGGCGAAACCGACCGCGCCTTCGAGTGGCTCGACAAGGCAGTACAGTACAATGATCCGGGCCTGAGTCTCATCCCGGTAGACCGAACGCTCGCCAACCTCCACGACGACCCGCGCTGGCTACCGTTCCTGGAGAGCATCGGCAAGTCGCCTGAGCAGCTGGCTGCGATCGAGTTCGAGGTGCGGCTACCGCAGTAGGGACCTGCAGAGAATGGGCCCGGATGGATTTTGTGCGTCGTTCAGCATTGCGAGCACGGCGAAGCCGCGCGGAGCACTACCATCGACCTCACGCTTATCAGGCGACTACGAACTGAGCCAGATTCCGACAATTAACCGGAATTTCGCGACGGAGCACGACAATCTGCTGGATGGCTGATGGTGTGAGACGGCTGAATGTCGGTTTGAATGGACGGACGAATGGACGGACGATTTCGCGACCTCCTGTCGTAGCGGCTTGCTTGCTCTGGGCAGCAAAGCCAAGCAATGTCCCTACCTACACCCTGAAGCTGAGTTGATCCTCAGTTGGGGGCACGTCAGCCGGGTGGCTTGGCGAGCAGCACGCGCAAGGCTCTGGAGAACGCTGCCGGGATAACCGATACGTGCTCTTCGTTTGGAAACGAATGCGTCGTGAGGTGCAGACTAGGGTAAGCTCTCGACTCCAGCGCTTCTATGAGGCGGTCGAATCCCGCAGTAAATATGCCTGCCTCTTCACCGCCGACAGCCAGAAAGACCGTGGCCGGCAGATCGTCGTGGGTCTCCGCATACGCCTGCTCGTCACCGAGGACCGTCCAGTCGTCCCAGAAGATTGCAGGGCTCAGGATCCCGAAGCCGGTGAACAATCCTGGCTCGCTGAACATCACCCACGTGGCGAAAAGCCCACCTGCTGACTGGCCGATGAGGAACCGACCAGCAGGATCCACCCGGTATTCGGACTCGACGAACGGAATGAGCTCCTCCGTGAGGAAGCGAAGGAACGCCGGCCCGCCGCCCGACGTCGGCACGACGTACCGCATCCACGCCGGCATCGAGTCCTGCGGCACAAACGTCGGCATGAAGTCCCGCGCACGATTGAACATATAGTCTGAGAAGTCCCCTTCGTGCGCGATTCCGACCAGAATGGACGGGCGAACCAGTCCCGCACGCATTTGCCAGCGGTGTGCTTGGGCGAGCATCCCGAACTCATCCCAGGCGTCGAGTTGGTAGACGACTGGGTAGTCGGCCTGCGATGTAGCGTAGCCCTCGGGCAGGCTCACGAATAGCAGATACTCCATACCATCTATCGCAGGGGCCTGCAGCCGGCGTACCTCCGTGTCCATCAGTGCGACCGGCGGGTAACCAGCATCGGGCTTGTGGTCCTGAGCTGCGACGTCGGCGGTCGAAACCACGATGGTGACCAGCATCACGAGCGCGAAGAAGAAGTTCCGACGCATGAGTGTCACTCCCTGTGGAGGTGACGGGAATTACTCCGACCGCCAGGGGTCC
>JBDHMQ010000054.1:0-8720 GCA_039656095.1 Gemmatimonadota bacterium
CTGAATCCTGATATGGTAGTCGTACACTCCCGCCGGAACCCGGAGCAGTGTGTGGACCGGAAATCCCTTTTCTTCGTTGGAATCCACGCGCATACCCATGACAAATTCGTGCCGCGTTTCGGTACGGGCTACGAGCGTATCCGCGTCAAACAACTCCACCATCATGCTGATGTTGTAATTCCAGCCGTCGTCAAAATAGCCACGTAACCGGCCGGCTTGAACGCTCGCGGCCGTCCACACCCTGGCATCGACAACTGGCTTGCCCTGTTCATCCAGATCAAAGAAGACCAGTTGCTGGTAGTCGAATGGAAAAGCACCCCCGGATCGAAGTCCGGCACCGTTGTCGAGACGGTCGAAGTCTCGCTCAGACGCAGCGACGAGCGATGCCTGGCTTTCCTGCAGATCGAAGGGAATAACAGCAGCCGGAAGATGAGTTGAACACACAATCAGAAAGGCGGCGGCGATTGTCGCCGCAAGGCCATGACTGCGGATTCCGGATGCCTGCATCAGAGTCTCTCCCCGTGGAACTTGTCCTGTCCTGCCCCGCCCTACCCCCGACGCCGCGTACTCCAGCGTCATCCTCACCGTGTTACGAAGTTATGGGGAAAAAGTGCCCTCCCGGCAGTCGATCCTAATTTTCAGCGTCGGGCACTGCCTCCGCCATGTGCTCAGCCATGCTCTCCGGCGTCCGCATTTTCGTCAGATCAAGCGAATAATCGGGCCGCTCGACCGGAACAAGTTTATCGAGCAATTCCTGTCTTTCGCGCCCTGACAGGCCGGCCGCGGCGAGTTCGTCTGCTGTCAACTCAACAGCCTTTGACTTGAGCCCGGGGCCTGCCGGCTCGATGAGCGATCGAATGACGTTTAGTTCCGCCACGCTCATCTTTTCTCCGAGCACCTCATAATCCAACCACGCCTCGTACGTCAGCGGCGCGACCCGGGCCAGCATTCCCGCCATCACGCGCCCGTATTCCTGAATCTCCCACTGTGCGTGAGAGTCTACGCGCAGGCGAAGGAAGTGAAGCAGGTTGTGCAGGTCGATCTTCCAGTACCACTGGGTATAAGCGGACAGGGGGAGATCGATGCGGGCCAGTTCGCGCGCCACGTCTTCCTTCAGCAGCCATCCGTACGTGTCCGAAGCGTCTGCGCGAAGTCGCTCCCAGCGCTCGATCGCCTCCGCATACAACGACGGGTCGGCGGGCTCGCTCTGGCGTCCCTGATTGTTTGAGGCACTCTGGAGCGCGAAGCTTTCGGGCTTCGGCTTATAGAACAGCAAGGGCATCAGGCTGTAGCGACCTGACATTTCATTGACCGAATTGTGGGTCACAATCCCATTAGCAATGAAGTTATGATGCGGCCCCTCTACCTCGAGATCGTACGTATTCTTTACACCAACGAAAACGATCGACTCGATCTGCACGAGTCTCGCCTTGGTCAGCTTATTCCAGGCCACGCGCGGTCGGTTCTTCCACTCTGTGTGAATCGTGTGACCGGTCAGCTGTTCGGCTGCCTCGTGCTCTTTACCCTGAATCGAACGGTGGCAATCGCCGCACAGCGTGGTCAGGTTCGACTCGTCACGGGCCAGCGACTCGTCAGCCCATACCGGGACGATATGGTGACAATGAAGTTCACTCGCCCGCTCGTAGCACAGTTGGCAGGTCCACCCGTTACGCCGATGCACTCGGTGAGCTGCCTGAGTCGTCCACCGCCCGATGGCCTCGCGGTTACTAGAGCATCCGCCACGCCAGAAATTAGAGGCCGGTCCCGAGCGAGCTGCACGCACATTCTCCAGCCAGGTTTCCGGCATCTCACGGGATCCTAATTGATACGTCTTACCGACATTCCAGGGCGTGTGTCCAGGCTCAAATCGGCAGGGCTTCGATAATCCATGCTGCCGAAGCCACTTACGAATCGTGTGGTCGCTCACGCCTGCTTCGGCGGCGATGTCGTCAATCTTCATTCCGAGCTTGTGATAGCGATCTCGGAGCCAATCTCTCTCTCTGTAAAGAGCCGGCTCTTCCATCACGACACCGTTCACATACATGAAGTGATCGCCGCGGCTCCACGTGGCCAGCCCGTTTGATTCCTCCAGACCAACCGCATCGCGGAGAGTCTTCCAACCCTCGGCGAACAGGAATCGGTGATCGGAGGTTGCTTCGATGGACTTGCCGTCAGAAAGCTTTATGCGAAATACGGGTTTGGGTCCATTGTAGATGACATCGACGATCTTCGTATGCTGAATATCGAGTGTGTCTTCGTTAACCTGGCGCAGGTGCATCTGCTGCACACGTTCACGCTTACGATACGGGTTCCGCTGCTTGTCGGGGCGGGTAATGTTTCGCGTGGGCGCAAATTTCTTCCACAATTCCTCAATCGGAAGCTTGTGGAGTTGATTGCCTCGCCGGTCAATCCCTCCTGGCAGATCGAAGTAGATCTCAGTCCCTTCCGCTAGGCAGGCCGTTCTATGTCGTATCCACTGCCGGGCCACAAATATCGGCATCGAACAGTGGAACTTGAACTCCACCATCTCGGTCGGCGTCGTATGGGCGTGACGTCGCAGGTAGCGGATCAACCCGCGGGTCTGGCTGGATTTTCTCGTTCCGTGACCGTAACTGACCCGGGCGGCGCGCTCGATGTCTTCGTCGGAGCCCATGTAATCCACGAGCGAAACGAAGCCGTGATCGAGCACGGGAAAATATCCGCCGAGAATTTCCTCGGCAGCCGGAATCGTTGGACGTTTTGTCTCGGCCATTAGTTCCTCAACAAGCTTCTAAACGTCGAGATTGCGGACGAAGCGCGCGTTCTTCTCGATGAAGGTGCGCCGCGCCTGCGGATCGTCACCCATCAAGCGTTCAAACAGCAGTGACGCCTGCGTCGCCTCGTCGATTGTCACCTGGAGCAAAGTTCGGTTCTCGGGATTCATCGTCGTCTCCCACAACTGCTCGGGATTCATCTCACCGAGTCCCTTGTAGCGCTGGATATTGATCGCCGTGCTTCCCTTTGCCGTCGAAAGCTGCTCGACAATCTCGTCCCGCTCCTCATCCGTGTAACAGTAGAACTCTTTCTTTCCCTTGGACACGCGATACAACGGCGGCTGTGCGATGTAGACGTAACCGGCATCGATGAGTGGCCTCATCTGCCGGAAGAAAAACGTGAGCAGGAGAGTGCGGATGTGCGCTCCATCCACGTCGGCATCTGTCATGATGATCGTCTTATGATACCGCGTTTGATCGAGGTCAAAATCGTCGCCAATGTTCGCCCCGATCGCCGTGATCATCGCCCGGATTTCTTCGTTCCCCAGGATCCTGTCGATGCGCGCCCGCTCTACGTTGAGAATCTTCCCCTTGAGCGGCAGGATCGCCTGGAATTCCCGATCTCGGCCCTGCTTGGCAGAGCCGCCGGCGCTGTCTCCCTCGACGAGGTAGAGCTCGGACAACGACGCATCGCGACTCGAGCAATCCGCCAGCTTTCCGGGAAGGACCCCGGTTTCTAGCGCAGACTTCTTTCTCGTCAGATCGCGCGCTTTTCGGGCCGCTTCGCGAGCCCGTGACGCCTGGACGGCCTTTTCGATGATCCGTCGTCCGGACGACGGATTTTCTTCGAGCCAGGTTCCCAGCCGGTCGTTGATCAGGCTCTCGACGATGCCGCGCACTTCGCTGTTTCCGAGCTTCGTCTTGGTCTGGCCTTCGAACTGGGGTTCGGGGACCTTTACCGACAGCACGGCCACCATACCCTCACGGACGTCATCACCCGACAGACTCGCATCGTTCTTCTTGAGCGTGTTGCTCTTCTGGGCGTAGCTGTTGATGGTCCGCGTGATCGCAGCTTTGAAGCCGCTCAGGTGGGTCCCGCCTTCGTGCGTGTTGATGTTGTTGACGAAGGTGAACGTGTTCTCGTTGTAGGCGTCGGTGTACTGCATGGCGAGTTCGATATCGACCATGTCCTGCTCGCCATGCAGATAGATAATCTCGTCATGAAGAGCGGTCTTGTTACCGCGCAGATAATCGACGTACTCGACGATTCCGCCCTCGAAATAGTAGTTGTCGGCCTCCTCTTCGCCGGCCCTCTCGTCGGACAGGCTGATGGTCAGCCCGCGGTTCAGGTAGGCCAGCTCACGCAACCGAGTGGACAGCGTATCCCAGTCGTATTCCAGCTCCGTAAAGATCTCATCGTCCGGCTTGAAGTATACCGTGGTGCCGGTATCCCCGGTCTTCCCACCTTTCTGCAGCTCAGTCACCTTCTT
Organism: Gemmatimonadota bacterium; assembly: GCA_039656095.1. Classification (GTDB taxonomy): domain Bacteria; phylum Gemmatimonadota; class Gemmatimonadetes; order Palauibacterales; family Palauibacteraceae; genus JARFPW01. The sequence goes on from JBDHMQ010000054.1 coordinate 4,244, forward strand.
GCCGCGCTCGAAGCTTTGGGTCCAGACGAATCCATCGCGTCTCACTTCGACATCCAGCCTGCTGGACAACGCATTCACCACCGACACACCGACCCCGTGCAGCCCGCCGCTTACCTTGTAGGTCTGCTTGTCGAATTTTCCACCCGCGTGGAGGCGCGTGAGAGCCAATTCCAGGCCCGGCACCTTCTCTTCGGGGTGCATGTCGACCGGAATGCCACGTCCGTCATCGGTTACCGTGATCGAATGATCGGCATGAATCACGACGTCGATGGTGGAGCAGAACCCTGCCATCGCCTCATCGATCGAGTTGTCGACGACTTCATACACCAGATGGTGAAGTCCGCGAGCGGAGGTCGAGCCGATGTACATGCCCGGCCTCTTTCGCACAGCTTCCAGGCCTTTGAGAACCTGGATCTGACGGGACGTATAGTCGCCGCCGGCCTTCTTACCACCCTTACCGTTCGCCTGCGCCATCCCTTGCCTCCGCGTTCCTGCCATCATCCTGCAGGAACAGAATCCGTTCGATCCGACCCTCATTCCGGCCCGCGTTGATTTTTCGCATCAACTGCGGTCGCATGAGGCTGAGTTCATTTCTCCACGCGGCGCTTTCAACCGCCACGAACAGCGTGCTCCCTCGTATGCGGACGGGACGGGCCACGTCTGCAATGTGAGGTCCTACCAATTCCGGCCAGTCCGCGATCACCTGGGCTCGTGCGACCCGCGTCCCGATCCCGAGACGTTCCAGGGTGGCCTGTACCAGACCCCCCAGCGATTCCGGTTGAGTACGGGCTTTCTTCGATTCAACCATTCGTGTCAATGACCCCATCCTGAATCCGCCACAGCGGCAGCGATCCACCCCGCAGCGGTAAGTCGACTGGCTTGGGGACGGTCAACAGCACCTGCCCGTTCCGTCCCGTTTCCAGGAGTTCCAACACCCGCGCTGCACGACCTTCGTCGAGCTCGGCGAACACGTCGTCGAGCAAGTAGACAGGCTCCGAACCCAACCGGTCCGCCAGCGTGTCAGCTTCGACGAGGCGCAACGCGATCGCCGCTGTGCGCCGTTGTCCGCCCGACCCGTACGACCTGAGATCGCGCCGTTCCTGTCCTCCGTCTACGACCGCTCGGATCGCCAGATCATCCCGGTGCGGCCCTACCTGCGTGACTCCTCGCCTGGCATCCGACTCTTCGGACTCATCCAGCGCCCGCCGGAACCGGTCCTGCCACGGTGCGGCCTCATTATCCGACTCCGCTCGCCCCACCGCAGGCACATACGCGAGGTCGGCAGCAGCCCCGCCTGCGATGATCGCATGGTAGCGGCCGAACTCGCTCCGACTCGCCGCCACCCAGGCTTGTCTCGTCTCCATCAGCTGTGCACCGGGTTCGATCAGGCCTTCAGCCCATGCACGGGCCACTTCGAGTCGACCTTGCCGCAGGGCTTCGTTGCGCTGCGTAACCACGGCCCGGTACCGCTGCAGCGCTCCGACATATCCGGGCTCTGCAACGGACAGCAGGATGTCCAGAAATCGTCGTCTCCGCGATGGCGACCCCCATATCAACTCCGAGTCGTCCAGACTGAACACGACGGCACCGAACCGACCGAGCGCGTCCGACAGCCGTTCCGGCTCCAACCCGTCCACCTCGACCTTCTTCTTTCTGGTGGACTTCTGCCAGGCCGCGGCCAGCTGTATCTCACGCCCCGCACTCTCGACGGATGCCTCAATTCGAAACACGTCCTGCCCGAACGTGACAAGCTCGCGATCGCGAGCCCCCCGATACGACCGGAAGATCTCCAGGTAGTACAGCGCCTCGAGCAGATTCGACTTTCCGGAACCGTTGGGTCCGACGATCATCACGCCGCCATCGGGCAGCGTCAGGTCCAGTGCGGGGAAGTTCCGAAACCCGCGAAGCGACACGGTCCGAAGCATCGCGCTCCCGACCTGCTCATGCGTCGTTTCGAGGGTCTCCGCTGTGCCTTGCATTTAGGACTGGAATGTAACCCGATTCAATGTGTGGGTCAACGCGTAAAACGCCGCTCTGACGCGGGTTTTCGCACTTCTCCAGCATGAGGGGAATCAAGCTGGTCAGGGAGCGATTAGCGGCTTCCCTTCGGGACCTGAGCGGGCGGCGAACTGACGGTAGGCCGCGGGCCCCTGCTCGAGCGGAATTGGTGGGTCCGCGACCAGGTCTGACGTAGGGATCCGGAGGTGTGCGCGGCGAAGCGCCGCCATGACCTCAGGCATCAGCGACCGAACCGGACAGCGGCCAGTTCGCAGGGTCAGGTTACGGTTATAAAGATCCACAGCGGCAAACCCGGTTTCGTCCGTCGCTACGCCCACCGACGAAATGGTGCCACCTGGAGCTATCACCTTCAGGCACAGCGCTCGGGCCGACTGGTTTCCTACGGCCTCGAGCACCACGCGGGCGCCCCGGGAATCCGGTGACGGGAGACCGGCGATCGCCTCGGCGGCTTCGTCGGGTGCGAAGGCCAGGTCCGCTCCGAGTCTGATGGCCGTTTCGCGTCGCGAGGGTACGGGATCCACCGCAACGACTCGGCCCGCACCGAAGTGTCTGGCGGATACGAGCGCGGACAGTCCGACGGCACCACAACCGATGACCACAACAAGCCCATCATTTGCTCCCCCGCCCTGCCGGGCACAGTAGAAGCCGGTCGTGAAGTTGTCGCCCAACAGGATACCATCTTCGAGCCCGAGATTTTCCGGCAGACGAAGGAGTGTCGAATCTGCCAACGGAACCCGCACCAGCTCGGCCTGCGTGCCGCCAAGGCCGGCCGGAGCATCAGCATCGGGCGACGCCCAGCCAAACAGGCGGCCCAGGTCGCATCGTGAGCTGAGATCCGCGCGGCACGGCGGGCACACACCACAGCTCGTCGTAAAGGGCAGAAATACGCGGTCACCGATGTGGTATTGCTCGACGTCCGAGCCCAGTTCCACGACCTCACCCGACGCCTCATGACCGGGAACAATGCCCCAGGCGACAGGCTCCCGGCCCTGGTATGGATGAATGTCAGAACCGCAGATACCGGCACGCCCGACGGCTACGATCACGTCGCCGGGCGTCTCGATTTCCGGATCCGGTAAGTCCTGCCGAACCTCGATCGTCTCGGGCCCGGTCAGTACCAGGCCTCTCATCGAGCCACCGCTATCACCGCTTCACGAATTCGCTTACGACCGGAGCATCTCCGCTGTAGTCGTAGAATCCGCGACCGACCTTCCGGCCATGATAGCCCGCCAGATACATCCGCTTCAGCAGCGGCGGCGAGGCGAAGCGCTTCTCCCGGTACTCGTCGTACATGATCTCGGTGATGAAATACAGCGTATCCAGGCCCACAAAGTCGCCAAGCACGAACGGACCCATCGGGTAACCGGTACCGAGCGTCATGGCCTTGTCGATGTCCTCGATCGAACCGATACCCTCCTCGTACGCGCGGATGGCGTCGAGCATGTACGGAACAAGCAGACGGTTCACGATGAAGCCGGAATTGTCGCGGCACGCGACGGGCTGCTTGCCCACCGAGGCCGCAAACTCGAACGCGCGATCAAACGCCGCATCGGACGTTGCTCCGGTACGCACGACCTCGACCAGCTTCATGATCGGGACCGGATTGAAGAAGTGGAGTCCGACGAACCGGTCCGGGCGATTCGTGGCCGCGGCCATTTCCGTCACGGTCAGGCTCGACGTGTTCGAGGCGAAGATCGTATGCTCAGGGCACATCTCATCCAGCGCGCCAAACAGCTCGTTCTTGGCACCGATATCCTCAACGATCGCTTCGATCACGATGTCCGCATCGGCGAGGTCGGCCAGATCTACCGTGCCCCGCAGGTTACCCAGCGTGGCATCACGGGCGGCCTCGTCGAGCTTACCCTTCTCGACCAGCCGATCAAGCCCCTTCTTCACGGCCGCGAGGCCCTTGTCGAGCGGCTCCTGGGCCACCTCTCGCACGACCGTATCGTAACCGGCGGCCGCACATACTTGTGCGATCCCGCGTCCCATCAATCCACAGCCGACGACGCCAACTTTCTTTATGTCAGACACGTTCTGCTCCTTGTGATTATCTATTGTCCACGCTATCCAGAAAACCGCTGACCTTTTCCGCAATCGACGGGCGGTTGTCCGGCAATCTTGCGCCTCGTTCGAGGCGGTCCAGCAGTCCGTTCATTACTAACTCTACACGCTCCCTGCGCGCCTGAAACGTACTGGCGGCTGACGCTGATCCTCCAGCAAGGCTGGCAGCGGCCGCGACAGGCGCTACAAGCAGCAGCGGCAAACCGGCCGCGAGCACCAGTGCAACCGTCGCGCCCGCGCCGACAATGGTCGTTCCCGCTATCCACAGGGTCGCATGTTCCGCTCGTTCGTTCGTCAGATCCGCCGACAGGGTAACGAGCGAGCGGCCTGGTTCGAGTTGCTGAATCATCGTTTCCACACGCCGGGCCTTCGCAAGCTCGAAACCATGACCTCC
>JBDHMQ010000055.1:0-12322 GCA_039656095.1 Gemmatimonadota bacterium
CGCGAGGCTGCAGCCGGTAACCGTTTACCACAAAGTCTTCTACTGCACGGACCGGATGGTGTTGGTAAGCAGCGACTCGGTCTGTGGATCGCCGCGCTGGTATTGTGCGAACCGGAGGGAGATGAGCGTCCGTGTGGGGTCTGTCCGGCCTGTCGGATGGTAGGCAGCCTGCGGCACCCGGACCTCCATTGGTTCTTTCCGCTCCAATCTCCCCGTGGAAGTCGCACCCCCAAGAAGCGGCGAGAGCTGTTTGAGGAGGCTCGCCTCGATGCCCTCGAAGCTCGACGAAAGGATCCATTCGGGATCAACCCTTCAGAGCCGTCTGCGGCGATCTACCTGTCCATGGTGGAAGAAATCCGGTCGCGAGCGACGCGTAGACCGGCTATCGGCCAATCGGCCGTATTCCTGATTGGCGACGCCGAGCGAATGGTCCCACAGGCCTCGAGCCAGGAAGCCGCCAACGCTTTCCTCAAGCTACTTGAGGAACCGCCCCCGGATACATTGATTATCCTGACATCGAGTCGCCCGGGTGAGCTTCTTCCGACGATCAAGTCGCGCGCGCTTTCTGTACGAATCACCCAACCAGACCCTTCCGTAACGGAACGGTTTCTGGAACGTGAAGTCGGAATGAAACCGGCTGTTGCCCGGAATCTGGCGCGCCGAAGCCAGGGAGCCGTGGGCCTTGCCCTGCGTTTGGCGGATGCAGAGCCGACCGATGAGGATGAGGGTTGGCAATTCGTACATACGGCACTCGCTGGCTCTGTAGCAGACCGGTTGGCGGCAGCCGTGGCTTTTCCCGTGAGCGGCGCCCGCGGACCCTTCTCGGTGACGCTGAACCGGATCGAGGAAGTGTTGCGTGAGTGCATCGCCAGTCAGGTCGGTTGTGTCGATTTTGTGTGGAATTCCGACATCCGAGACCGACTACCGGAGATCGGTGATTTGGCCCCTGAAAGCCTTATTTCCGCGCTGGATCACGTAGAACAGGCACGATCTGCCGCAGCAGGCAACGGAAACCCGCAGGCGATTGCAGCCGTTCTGCTAAGTAATCTGGCCCGTGAGTTGCACCCTCGGGAGGTCAGAAGCCGGAACGTGACCTCTAAACACGTGTAACGGGAGCGTTCATGGACGGCGACAGGTTGACTCATCTGGATGAGCGGGGACGGGCGCGCATGGTGGATGTGGGTGAGAAACCCATAACCCGCCGCCGCGCGACAGCGACCGGGGCGATTCGTATGGACGCCGCGACCCTCAACGCAATTCAGGTGGGAGGTGTTCCAAAAGGAGATGTACTGGCCGTCGCCAGGTTGGCCGCAATTGGCGGCGCCAAGCATACGGCGGACACGATCCCCCTCTGTCACCCCCTCCCGTTAGACTCGGTGGTGGTGGAATTGGAGTTGGATGCGGAGTTGCCGGGCGTCCGTATTTCGGTAGAAACATCGGTTGAAGCCCGTACAGGCGTGGAGATGGAAGCCCTCTGCGGGGTGAGTGCAGGGCTCCTTGCGGTATACGATATGTGCAAGGGTCTGGACCGCGGAATGGAAATCAGCGAGATTTGGTTAGTTAACAAACAGGGAGGGCGGAGCGGTGTCTGGCAGAGACCCGACCATGCTCCGGGTGAACGGTCGGATGTCGGCCGATAAAATATCAAGCAGGAGACATATAGAAGATGGTTTCGAATCATACAAACGATCTTGTGGGAGCAGCACATGCGGCCCCGCTGGATAGCATGCCGAGCGCAACGCGCGCGTCAATAAAGCGACGAAGTCTGGTTGTTGGCTTGCTGACAGCGCTAGGAGTCGCGGCGCTGGCGATAGCGGGTACGCGCGCGGTGATGAATCCACAGATCAGGGCCCTGGAGGCCCAAGTTGCCGCGGCAAAGGCTGAGACGATGGAAGCGCTCAGCGATTTGTCACAGCTTCAGAGCGAAACTGAGCAGTTGAGGCTCGTTCAGCAGTACTCGACAGACTTTCGCATTCCAGCCGACCTGGCTGATGCCATTCACGAAGCGGCACGTCGAGAGAATCTGGATCTCAAGGTAGCGTTCCGACTCGTGGCAGCGGAGTCGTCATTTCGCAAACGGGCGATCAGTCCTGTCGGGGCGATTGGCTACACGCAAGTGATGCCAAGCACCGCGTTCTGGCTGGATCCCGGCGTGACGGAGAAAGACCTGTTCGACCGCGACACCAATCTGCGCCTCGGATTCCGCTACCTGCGAATGCTGTTGGATCAGTACGGTGACGCGCGGCTCGCGTTGCTCGCCTACAATCGGGGCCCCGGAGTAGTGAGTGCACTCATGCAACGTGGCGAAGATCCGGCCAACGGTTACGCCAGCCAGATCCTGGGTTCGGAGTAGGCGACGCTCCCGATGTCCAACCACACAGACCTCCTTTCGCGGATTCAATCCCATGACGCCGTTGTTGGTATCATTGGGCTTGGCTATGTAGGTCTGCCCCTCAGTGTGGCGTTCGCCGAAGTCGGATTTCGGACGATTGGACTGGACATCAATCTGAAGGTAGTAGAGGGGGTAAACGGTGGCCGATCCCACATTCTTGATATCAGCTCGGAGAGGCTCGCGGCATTAACCACCTCCGAAGTCCTGGTCGCGACTAACGACTTCGGACGGTTGGCAGAGGCGGATGCGATCGTGATCTGCGTACCCACTCCGCTTAGCAAGACGGATGACCCCGACATGTCGTACATAATGTCGGCAACGGAAGCGGTACGAGAGTTCCTGCGCCCAGGTCAACTGGTCATCCTCGAGTCGACGACGTATCCGGGCACTACCAGAGAAATGGTCTTACCGAAGTTGGAAGAGACGGGCCTAGTGGCCGGCTCGGACTTCTGGCTGGCGTTCAGCCCTGAACGGGTCGATCCAGGTAATCCTGATTGGAACATCGTCAACACGCCGAAGATTGTCGGCGGACTCTCACCGGATTGCCACGAACTTGCTGTCGCGCTGTTCGGTGAGGCTCTGGACACAGTCGTCGAAGTTTCCTCACCTGAGGCCGCAGAGCTGGCCAAGATTCTGGAGAACACATTTCGGGCTGTGAACATTGGCCTGGTAAACGAAATGGCTGTGATCTCCGACCGGCTCGGAATCGATGTGTGGGAAGTGATTGAGGCCGCATCGACGAAACCGTACGGCTTTATGAGATTCTTCCCAGGCCCCGGGTTGGGCGGCCACTGCATTCCTGTAGACCCGCATTTTCTCGCCTGGAAGATGAAAACGCTCCATTACCGGACGCGATTCATCGAGCTCGCGGCCGAAATCAATGCAGAAATGCCTCGCTACGTGGTAGAACGAGTAACCGAAGCGATGAACCGGGTGCGGAAACCGCTGAATGGCAGCCGCATACTCCTGCTCGGAATGTCGTACAAGCCGGACGTGGATGACGTGCGTGAGAGTCCGGCATTCGACATCGCCCAGTTGCTCATGCAACGCGGCGCCGACATCGAATACCATGACCCGTACGTGCCGCAGGTTCGGCTCGAAGACCAGACACTGGAATCGCAGGATCTCTCGGCAGATCTCCTGGCTTCCGTTGATGCCGTTGTGATCACGACCGATCACAGTTCGGTCGACTACGGGTTTGTCACACAGCACGCTTCAATTGTGGTCGATCCCCGCAACGCAGTTCGCGAAACGCGTGGAGCCACGGTCTACCCGATCGCCGGACCGCCTCGAGTCAAAACCGATTCGGTGCTTCCCGTCTGATTTGAGCACACTTATTCGCGCGAATTTGTAGCCAAGACATCCCCATTCGTACGTAATCAAATCCGCGTCATTGCGTTCAACCCGAATGGCGCCCCGAATTCCGATCAGTTTTGGCACGGCAGATGGCTCCTGAATCTGTTGAACCAATAAAAAAAGCCCCAGAGGAAATTCCTCGGGGGCCGGACTCCTGCGACGGAACAGCAAAAACTCAGTCCGCAGCGATCTCCAGGGCTCCCATCAACGGCGAACCGTGATTCTGTCGCCCGGTCTAATCACTGACGAACCCAGGCTATTCATCGCCATGAGGTTTCGAGTAGAAGTGCCGTACTCGCGAGCCAGAGCCCAAAGCGTGTCACCCCGGCGTACGGTAATCGTCAGCGGGCCGTCCGGCGTTGACTGTGTGGCACGCACCCTGGTCGAACCCGTGCTGGCGACACGCGCCGCGCGAGACCTGGGAATGACAAGACGCTGTCCGATCTCAAGGCGTCGCGGACTCACGTTGTTATTCGCAGCGCGAATCGCGGTTACTGAGGTACCGTAGCGGTTCGCGATCGCGCCCAGAGTCTGACCGCGAGTTACCCGGTGCTCCAGCCACGTCACACGCTCTGAGGCTGGTACTTTCGCGTAATTCGCGGCAAAAATGTCCGCTTGGCCGACAGGAACACGCAGGTCTACCTCGCGGTCCGGCGGCGTTACCTGACGCGGAAAATGCGGGTTCAGATCGCGGATCTCCGCCTCGGTCACCTCGGCGGCGTCGGCGAGCACATCGAAACTCGTGGCATCTGGCACCTGCACTACGTCGAACTCCAACGGAGGCATCGGCTCGACGTCACCGAAGCCGTATTCCTCAGCGTTCCGTGCAATCATCGCCGCGGCCAGGAGCTTGGGCACGTAGTTTCGCGTCTCGCGTCGTAGTACGCGGGCATCGGAGAGATCCCAGAAATCGTCGGAACCGGTGCGCCGGATACCCCGGCTTACTCGACCAGGGCCTGCATTATAGGCGGCCGCCGCGAGGTACCATGAGCCAAATCGTTCGTAGAGGTCCCCGAGGTGCGCTATCGCCGCATCTGTGGCTCTGAACGGATCGCGGCGCTCATCCATCCAGTAGCTGATTTCAAGACCGTAGGCACGGCCTGTACTTGCTATGAACTGCCACAGACCGACCGCACGCGCCCGGCTGTAAGCGTTGGGATTCATCCCGCTCTCAATCATGGCCAGGTAGAGCAGATCTTCCGGCAGCTCCGCGTCACGGGCCCTTTTTCGAATCATCGATTCATACCGACCGGCACGCTGAAGGTATATGGTGAATCGTTCTCGACCCTTGCCTGTCGTGAAGTATTCGACCCAACGCTCCACCTGCTCGTTCATCTCCAGGGGGATCTCGTACCGGGCTGCGTTAACGGGTCGCCTGGAAAGGCCAAGGGGGTCACTACCAAACAACGAATAGAACTCGCGTCGAGTCGCCTCGTCCAACGTTTCGATCGCCTGCTCCGCGTAGTCGGCCGCCTGCTCGATCACCGCAGAGTCGATAACAGGCAACTCGGTCTGGGCAACCGGGCCCTGATCCAGTTCTGGCCCAAGCACGGGCGCAGGCCCGGTGCTGCACGCAGCAACCAGTGGGAGCAACATTCCGAGCTTTAGCGATAGACGATTCATTCGATTTCCTTGCATCCTCACCCTGAGTCCTTCACACACAACACCCCACGGGAATTCAAGAAACGTGCACAAACTCGTCTTCCGAGCCCTTAGAGCCTGTAATTAGGCGCTTCCCGCGTAATCGCCACATCATGAGGATGCGATTCCCGCAGTCCACCGGCTGTTATCTTTACAAACTCTGTATCGTTTTTCAGGGCATCTACGGTTCCAGCGCCGCAATAACCCATTCCGCTGCGCAGACCACCGATCAGCTGGTACAGCGTATCAGCGACGGGCCCCTTGTAGGGCACGCGTCCTTCGATTCCCTCGGGAACCAGCTTACGCGGAGCCACGGCATCCTGGAAATACCGATCCGCCGAACCTTCTTCCATCGCAGACAATGACCCCATACCCCGGATGACCTTAAAGCGCCGACCTTCGAGCAGAAACGCCTCCCCGGGACTCTCCTCCGTGCCGGCCAACATCGAGCCCAGCATGCAGGAACCTGCGCCGGCGGCAAGCGCCTTGGTAATATCCCCGGATTGCTTGATGCCTCCATCCGCGATGACCGGGATATTTCCGGCTCCAGCGACCGCATCGATGATTGCCGTGATTTGTGGAACTCCTACTCCAGTTACAACGCGAGTCGTACAGATGGAGCCCGGGCCAATTCCGACCTTTACCGCGTCGACGCCGCGCTCTACTAGAGCTTTCGCTCCGTCTGTGGACGCAATGTTGCCAGCCACAAGTTGTACATCCGGAAATTCGTTCCGCACTCGCTCAACAGCCTTGAGCACACCATCGGAGTGGCCGTGCGCCGTATCGACTACGATCACGTCGCAACCTGCCGATACGAGCTCAATCGCACGATCGAATTCAATCGAAGATGTTCCGACCGCCGCACCTGCAAGCAGCCGTCCGTGGCTGTCTTTGGAAGCATTGGGGTGTGAGCGTCGCTTGAAAATGTCCTTGACCGTAATCAGACCACGAAGCACGCCTCCGTCATCCACAACGGGGAGCTTTTCGATTTTGTGGTGTCGGAGAATTTCCTCGGCTCCTTCAAGCGATGTACCGACGGGGGCCGTTACAAGTCCTTCGCTCACCATCACATCGGCCACGCGTTGCTCGAGGTTGGTCTCGAACACGAGATCCCGATTCGTTAGAATTCCCACCAGATGTCCGTCTGCATCGACAATCGGAACCCCACTGATCGAAAACTCCCGCATCAGCGATGTCGCCTCACGCAATGTCGCTTCCGGGCCGAGCGTAATGGGATCCAGAATCATTCCACTCTCCGAGCGCTTCACGCGATCAACCTTCGCGACCTGCGCATCAATCGGCATGTTCTTGTGGATGATTCCCAGGCCGCCCTCACGAGCCATGGCGATGGCCATGCGATCCTCGGTCACCGTGTCCATGGCGGCTGAGACCAGCGGACTTGTAAGACGGATACCGCGGGAGAACAGAGACGAGACATTTACGTCGGCGGGGTGGACGGTCGAGTGCCGGGGTACGAGAAGAACATCATCGAACGTAAGGGCGTCGCGAATCGTCGGGGTCTTCATCGCGATACGGTAGGCGGCCGGCCCGGGGTCGTCAACCTGTTGAAGCCTGCTACAGGATTCTTAGTCGACGACGATTTCTCTGGCCTCGGGAGGATTCTTCGAAGGTTCGGGCGCTGACGGCTCCGGACGACCACCCTCGAGTTCTACCAGAAACTCGCGGCCCGCCTCCTTCAGGTTGCCGAGTACGCGGTCTGCTGTTCCCATGGCCTTCATCGTCTCGCGCAGGGCCCTTGCCGGCACCTTTCCCTTGCGCATCGTGTCCTGCACCACCTCACCCAGGCGCTGGATGGGTGTAGCCACGCCATCCTTCTGCGAGTACCGACTTCTCAGAAAATTGATGTAGTCAAGAACCTGGTAGGCCTTATCGTCCGGCAGGCCTTCCAGTTTCCGTCGAATCTCTTTCTGTAGAATCTCGTTCATCGGTCTCTCCGGGTCATGTCGACCATTCGCACCTGCTCGCAGAAAGTTTCATCCTGCCGGGCACGAAGGTAGCGCCACATCAATACAAGATGCGCCATGATGCCCAGCGTGAACAGCACGCTCGAGACGATGTGCGTAATCACTGCTGCAGTCCGCCAGGTCTCGGAGACCACGACCTGGATCGCATAGCCGCTCACTGCCATCGGTACGAGGCTTACGAGCGTTACGAGACCGGATTTCCGGCCTGGTTCTATGCCACGCACGACATGGCGCCACACGTGCCGCGTTGCGATCAACCCGACCGCGAATACAAACAGCGGTGCCACAAGGACATGCGACTTGAGGGCCAGGGGCTGGAAGGGGTGATTGATGACCGCAAACGGATCGGTGCTTTCAAACCCGTACTTCAACCATAACAAAGCAAAGCCCGTCAACGTTACGACAAGTGAGGTGATGCGGACGCTCCAGCGCTCAAACGGACTCACGGTTGGCCGGCACCCAGCGGGTCGAGAATCTCGTGAAGGGCAAGGGTACGGCGAACGGCATTCGTTACGGCGCGAGAGGTAAGAGTTGCGCCTGTAATTCCCGCGACCGCGTTCTTGTTCTCCAGGTCGCCGTCGAGGTGATGCTCGTTGAACCGATCGAGCCAACCATCGGGTGCCATGTACTCACGTGGCTCCGAAAAACGAAGGATCTCGATCCTTTCCACACGACCACCTGGCGTGACCACGATCATCAATACCTCGGGAAGCGTGCGAACACGGTGCCCGTCAAAGTAGGCTGCGCCAAGCGACTCGCTCCCTGATCGGCCGACATAGTAGGTCACGAGCGTTCCGGCCGGCTTGCTACCGGCCAGCATGGCTACGCTGTCGATCTGGGATTGCTCGAGAAACGCTGTGCGTCGCTCGATGGTAGCGGGTTCAGGAAACGCCAGCCGAAGCGCCTCATCCTGGGTCAACAGAACCTGGCCGACCACAAGCGGTGGTTGGAGGACGGCGATCACGGTCGCAAAGGCGAAAACGCGGATCAGGCGAAAATGTCGCCCGCATCCGATCTCAGAAAATGTAGCCAAGCGCCACATTAAACTGATCCACACCCGTGTTTGATTCGTTGGATCGAATCTGGTAGTCCGTCTTTAGAATGATTTGTGGAATCGGACGCAAAGCGGCCCCGATCGTCCAGATATCCAGATCGTTCGCCGGGTTGGCCATGAACCCGGTCGGAACCTCTGACTGCGTGTTCACCGATTCGTAGCGAACGTATGGGATCAGTTCCAGGAGTGTCTGTGAAGAGCGGAGCACATCAAACCCCGCATGTACGTACCAACCGGTCATCCTTTCGCCTACTGACTCGTCTCCGGCAAATCCAAGTGCCGTGTTCAGTGCGGTCACGTCGTCGAGATCAGCGGCCGCAACGAGCGCCCGAAGGTCCCAGCCGCGCGCTCGGTAGGCGGCGTGCCCTTCGGTAATCAGAGTGCGGACGCCGAGTTCATCGCCTGGACTCGTCGGATCATCCACTCCCTGGCCGGACTCTCCGAGGTAGCCTGATGCTCCGAATACGAGGCCCGGTATTCCCGTGAAGTCAGCCCGCGCCGCGATGCCGAAATCCTCGGCAACCGCCTTCGATCCCTTCTGGCGCCCAGCTCGTATGCCAGATGCGCTGAATCCGCCAGCTTTTGAACTACCACCTCCAACTGCGTCGAGGCCGTTGACGACGAATCCCCGCACCTCGAAGTGTTCGAATTCTGCGAACACCCCGATACCGGATTCCCGCCAGGTAGATGGAATGATGCGGTTTTCTGTCACGGGCCTTTCCGTACCAAGCCATGTCGTCGGCTCGTGCAACTCGTTGATCAGGCCTAGCGGAAGCAGGACCAGGCCCGCTCGTATTCCAGCCCGCTCAGACAGCAGGTAGTCCATGTACGCAAATTCAACCGACGCACTCCCGGCGTTGCTGGTGCTGGCGTGCTCGAACTCGATCTCCGAGTTGAACAGAAACCGATCATCAAACTTGTATCCCACGTATATGATCGCTCGAAGCACGTCGAGCTGGTCGCGAGCCGTCGCAGCGGATCCGTCTTCGCGTTCGGTGGCGAAGTTCTCGTACAGCATCTCGCCGTAACCACCAATCGATACTCCGTGTGGCGACGAGTAAATCTTCGATGCGGCGGGACCAAATCCGAATCGACTCTCTCCGGCCACTACAACGTCCGCGCCGAATCGGAGAATTTCGATTTCTGCGGTAATCGCATCAATCTGGCGTCGAATCTCGACCAGGTCCGGATCCTGTCTGGCGTCGAGCAGACGACGCAATTCCTCTACCTGCTCCTCCAGCTGGCGCACCCGGGCGTCCATGTCCTGGGCAGCAGCCGGAGCAGCCATACCTCCCGCTATCAGTGTCGCGACCAACAGGAGGTCAGCCAATCGTCTGCGCATGGCGTTCATTTTGTATTGGATTCCATTTTTCTCAGAGTTTCATTTCGAAATACGGTCCGGTGTGCTCCGCTTCCGGCGAGTAACAAGACCCCAACATCGAGCTGGCGGCTCCAGTTCTCTGCCGCCTCGGGGCCCATCACGAATAGCGCGGTCGACAGTACGTCCGCTGTCACGGGATCTGCCGCAACAACAGTCACGCTGCCCCAGGCAGGGACGGGACTGCCATCGCGTGGATCGATCACGTGGCCGAATTTGTGTCCGCCCACCAGAACGAATCGCTCGGATGAACCGGTGGTGGCGACCGATGTGGCAGACCCGATTTGCAACTGCTCCGCTGCTTGTTCGCGGTGAAACGGATCCGCGACATCGATGGTCCAGGTCAGGTCGCTGCTTGCCAGGAACACGAGTTCGATCTGGCCTCCTAACTCGAGAACAGCAGATCGGACTCCGAAAGATTCCAGGATCCTTCTGGCGGCTCGCAGTCCCGCGCCCTTCCCGAACGCCCCGGCGTCCAGGCGCACGGCCCGAAGTCGCCTGGCCCGTCCATTGTCCGGGTCGAGTTCGATGTACCTGATGCCCGTGACCTCCAGCGCCCGGTCGAGATCCGCCGCCTCCGGCACCCTTCCCTCGCCTCGCATATCCCATGCGTCAAGCAGCGCTCCTGCAGTCGGATCGAACGCACCATCGGTAGCCTGTGTCCAGTCTCGCACCTCGGCCAGCAGATCGAGAGTGGTTGGCGAGACATCTACCCACTGACCCGGGGATGCTGAATTCAGTCGCGACAATTCCGAGTCCTCCAGCCAGGTGCTTAGCTGGCTCTCGACTTGCCGGACTTCAGCAAATGTGGCCTCCAGGGCGAGCACGCTGGCGCGACGAGATTCCGCACATACGACGGCGCGCAGTTCCGTCCCCATGAGCCAGGCGGAACGGGCTACAGGGACCCCTGGGAGATTGGCTGAGGCTCCTTCGACGTTGCAGGACAAGCCCTCAGACTCCACCATTCCCGCTGGGACCGTCAAGATCGGCATCCACACGACTGCGAGAATTGGAGAGAGCTTTGCAACGGTGGTGAAGATCATGAGTATTTGGATTCCGCGAGCGGAGCGTCCGCGGCCTTGTTATAAATGATATTGATAATCAGTCTCAACAAGAAATAGCCTACCGGTCGCCTTCCGACCGGTCAAGTCCGCGTTTACGCGCGGCTGACAGGAGCCAAGGAGGCTCGCGATGACACATCTTCCCTTGCGTCCACTTGAAATCACGCCGGAGGCTGAAGCTGCTTACGATGAGTGGCTCGCATCCCTGGCGTCGGAGCTTGCCGATCCCGGGCGGGACCGGAACGAGTTAGTGCGTGATGCTCTGACGGAAATCTACATCCCAACGCTGGAGCCTGGCGTCGATACGTCGCGGCTGCCGGCAGCCTCAAGGGCAGTTATCGCTTCGCTGGACCCGCGTGGGTCGACGATGGAGCCTGAATACTACCGGGACATCGATCCGGAGCTCTACTACCCACGCAAACCGTTGATCTGGCTCTGGCAGATGTTCGACCGATCAGCACTGGGTGGAAATGTGCACCTGGGTGTCAAGCTACGACGACTTCTTGCTCCGTACGTTTTCAAGAGCGTCGGAAAAAACTTCAAGGCTTTTCACTTCGTCGAAATATCGTTCGGATACAATCTTGAGGTCGGTGACGATGTCGTGGTCCACCGTAACGTCTTACTCGACGATCGTGGCGGAATCGTAATCGGCAACAACGTGTCGATTTCGGACCATGCGGCAATCTTCAGCCACACTCACTCGATCGACGACATCCTGGACATCCATAATATTCCGACGATTCTGGACGACGACGTGCGAATCACCTACGGCGCGGTGGTACTGGCAGGCGTACATGTGGGCGTGCAGGGCATGGTAGGCGCACGAGCCGTGGCAACTCGCGATGTCCGTCCATACCACGTAAACGTTGGTATCCCGGCCAAATCCGTCCGGGTAAAGTCGACGGCCCCGCGTGAAGCCAGGCCAGATGTGAATCGTCCCGAGTCCAAGGGGTGAGCAATCGACCCGCAGCCCTTGTTACTGGCGGTGCGGTAAGAGTAGGCCGTGCCATCGCCGAGGCCCTGGCTGATGCCGGCTACGATCTTGTTCTGCACTACCACTCTTCAGCCACCCAGGCAGAGGAGGCAGCGGACAGGGTTCGAGACAGGGGCGCCCGGGTGCAAACAGTACGGGCTGATCTGTCGGATCCCGATCAGATTGGATTGCCATTCGATGCTGTTTACGAAGCGTTCGGCAGTCTGGATCTGCTGGTCAATTGTGCCGCGATTTTTCCCCGCGTAGATCCGTTGGAGGCGACAGATTCGGACTGGGACACTGTATTCGCGTTGAATGCGCGCGCCCCATTCCTTTGCGCCCAGCAGGCAGCCCGAAGAATGGGTACTCGGGGCGGAGCCATCGTCAACATCGTCGACACGGGCGCGACCGAGGCGTGGCCGAACTACGTGCCCTATGTCGCCAGCAAGGCGGCTCTCGCCAGCCTGACGAGGGGCCTCGCG
>JBDHMQ010000056.1:0-14876 GCA_039656095.1 Gemmatimonadota bacterium
GGGGTCTCGTCCGCCGATGGCAGCGGTGACGGTAACTCGGCCGGAATCTCTGCCGCCCGAACTTCTCTGGCCCACAGCGTCCACCCCCATCCGATCAACACGTCGTCACGTAGCACGATCGGAGTCAATTCGTCTTCGGTAACCATACCATCGTTGTGTGCGACCGTCGTGTAGTAGTAGAAGATTTCCCATGAAGAACCGTCCGCGTTGTAGAGCTCCCCGCGATGCGGGTTGTACAGAACAGGACGATTTCCACCGATCGGAATCCGGACGGACATCACACCCATCGAGTCTCGACCTGTCCCAATTGGACCATCGAGCTCCGAGCCCGTGAACTGACGCTGTTCTCCAACCCCCATCACGCCGAGCACGTCGCTTCGGTCCATACCCAACACAAGCCTGCCGAGATTGGTTCGATTCGCCTCACGAAAATTCGTGGCCGATGCACACCCGGTCAGCGCCAGCACGGCCAATACGACAAGATATTGTTTCATGCGTCGAACGTACCCCGAAGCGGTAGGATCGGACATCGTCGTTTGGAGAGCGTAGACGACAGTGGCCTTCGGGGGTAAGCTCGTGGCTGCACCCATCCTGTTCGGGAGACAAATGTCATGACCTTCGTATCGGAGCTTTCACCGCAGAGCCTGTGGCAGCACTTCGACCAGCTCCTGACGATTCCGCGGGGATCCAAGGAAGAAACGGCAGCCCGGGCCTACGTATTGGATATTGCTGCTGGTCTGGATCTGGTTGCGATCGAAACCAACGGCGGGAATGTGCTCGTCCGCAAACCGGCAACGAGTGGATGTGAATCAGCCCCGTCCGTCGTCCTCCAGGCTCACCTGGATATGGTGCAGGAAAAGAACTCCGGCACTCCACATGATTTTGCGCTAGATCCCATTCGACCGGTTCGCGACGGGTCGTGGCTGGTGGCCGAGGGAACCACCCTCGGTGCAGACAATGGAATCGGCGTGGCGGCGATGCTTGCGCTGATGGCGGACGGCGAGATGGTACACGGACCGCTGGAGTTTCTGTTTACGGTGGACGAAGAGACTGGCCTGACTGGTGCGAAGGAGCTTCCGACGGATGTGCTGGAGAGTCGCCTTCTCATCAACCTCGATTCCGAGGAAGACGGAGTGATCACTATCGGTTGTGCCGGCGGCGGCGACACCCGAATCCACGTGCCCTTGCAGTCTGGGGATGTTGCCGGTGGAGCAGGCCTCGAAGTCATTGTTCGGGGTCTCAAGGGCGGACATTCCGGTGTCGATATTCATCTTCAGCGTGGCAATGCGATTCGAATCCTGTCGCGGGCGCTACTGGCTGCGTTCGAGGACGCTGAAATCAGAATCTCGCATATGGGTGGTGGCAACGCGCGAAACGCGATACCGCGAGAAGCACGAGCGAGACTCTGGTTGCCGGACGCGTCGAGTGCGGAGAGCTGTCATGCTGCCCTCAGCCGTGAATTCGAGGCTATCGCGAGCGAAATTAGAGTGCCGGATCCAGGTCTCGAGACAGTCGTCGAATCAGTAGACACTCCCGCACTTGCCTGGACGGCGAGTTCTACGGCTACGGTACTTGGCCTGCTGGTCTCGCTGCCACATGGGGTCATGCGCATGAGCGATGATCTGCCTGGACTCGTCGAGACGAGTACTAACCTTGCCGTGGTTAGTGAGGAGGATGACGGTCGATTGTTCGTCCTGATAAACAGTCGAAGTTCGGTGGCAACGGCGCTTGTGGCACTTCGGCGGCGGCTCGGCGCGATAGCGATGGCTGTCGGCGCTACGGTAGAGCAGGCGGATGGCTACCCAGCCTGGCAGCCCGACATCGACTCATCATTGCTGAGTATCATGCGTGATATCTACACCGATCAAATAGGCATCGCGCCTACAGTCGGAGCCATGCATGCGGGTCTTGAGTGCGGAATTATCGGCGAGAAGTATCCCGCGATGGATATGGTATCGTTCGGTCCGCTGATCGAGTTTCCGCACTCGCCTGACGAGCGGGTGAACATAGACACAGTAGAGCCATTCTTCACAGTTCTGCGGGCGACACTATCCCACCTGGGCGGGCAGTGAACCAACCTTTGCCTTCACGGCTGGGATCAGGACTGCGCCGTCAGTTGGTCGGCGTGGGGGTGCTGGCTGTACTGGTTGCGGCGGACACTCTCTACCTGCTGCTCATCCGAGCAGGAGTATTTCTGGGTTGGAAGGAAGCGGCCGGCTCGTATGTATTTCAGATTTTGCTTCTGGGACATACGGCCTTTGGAATTGCACTCGTCACGGTCGTACTCGTGTTTGCTCTCCGACACCTTCCCAGCGTGTGGGCCAGGCGGGGTAGAGAGTCGGTCGGCACAGGTCTTCTTACCGTGGCTGTCTGCACCGTACTTCTACTAACAGGCCTGTTCATCTTGACCGAAGCCGCATCGCGGGCTCACCGGTGGGTCTGGTGGGCTCATGTCGCCGCTGCCGGACTTTCTCCCGGCATCTACATATTGCATCGGAAGGCGAGTGTCGTACGGACAGGTTCAGCGACGGGTCGTCGGCTGGTTCGCGGGACGGCGCTCTCTCTGGTGCTGTTTGGTTCGGTCCACGCGATTTCAACCGTGTTGCGATCAGCTGACGGTTTCACAAGGAGGGCACTGCCGGCAACCGGCTTCGCTCTCGAGCGATACGGCGTGGTGCCACCAGGGTATGCCAATCCGGCGTCTCTTTTCTTTCCCTCTCCGGGCCGCACTTCGACAGACAGGCATCTGCCAGCCGAGGCAGTACTCGGTCCGGCTCCACCATCTGAAGACGCCGTGCGCCAGGAAGTTGATGAGACGGGGATCTACGCCAGTACAGGTATCGGATCCGAATCGTGCGTCCGATGTCATCCGGACGTAACGGCGCAATGGGCCACATCAGCCCACCGCTTTTCGTCGTTCAACAATCCGTTCTATGAAGCTGCCATCAATTTGCTTCGAACCGGGAGCAGACAGTCGAACTGGTGGATTGAGGTGCACCGGGAACTCTCGGATAGCCAGGCGACTGTCGGTGAAATTAAGAGCCGCTGGTGTGGCGCGTGTCACGATCCGGCTCTTCTGTTTAGCGGCGGACTCGATTCAAGCGTCGATAGAGCGAGCGTCAGCGCACAGGCTGGGCTCACCTGCCTCGCGTGCCATGCCATCGAATCCACCCATGATCGCACGGGCAATGGCAATTACACCGTTCGCGCATCCGGCGGAGACCCATATCTGTTTGCCGGCGTTGAAACAGCTGGGCTGCGGAGGATCCTGCATGACGCAGCCTTGAGGGCACGTCCGGATGGCCACCGCGCGGCCATGCTTCCGGATATCCTTAGGCAGCCTGTGGTATGCACGGCATGCCACAAGGTCAGCTTACGTCAGCCGCTGAACGGCTATCGTTGGTTGCGCGGCCAGAATGAGCCGGATAGCTGGGAGGACAGCGGTATCTCCCTCGAAAACGCCAGTACTTTTTATCTGCCTGAGGCACGCCGGATTTGCCAGGACTGTCACATGCCGCGCGAACCAGCCCCAGATGGTGACATGGCGGCCGAGGGCGGGGTAGTGCGATCGCACCGTTTTCTGGCTGCGAATACGGCCCTGCCGTTTATAAGAGGCGATACTGCCACACTTCGCCGCACAGAGGCATTCTTGCGCGACGAGAAGCTTACGGTAGACATATTCGCGGTTTCGACGGAAAGCGACGGCGGCCGGTATGGTCTGCCAGACGAGCCGGTAGCCGTAGCCGCCGGATCATATGCTGTGTTCGATATCGTGGTGCGTAATCGGGGCGTGGGGCACGCATTTCCGGGCGGTACGATTGACTCGAATCAGGCCTGGCTTGAGGTCAGTCTGATCGACTCTGAGAATCGCGTGCTCGTCACAAGCGGTGACATCGACATGTCAGGAAGACTCGATACAGATACGCATGTGTTCGGCGCCATGTTTGTTGATTCCGCAGGAATGCCGATTGATCGGCGAAACCCTCAGGATCAGCGAGCCACGGTGTTCAAGAATGTTGTGGGACCGGGTTCTGCGGATGTCTCGCACTATCGGTTGAAGGTGCCGGGCAGGCCCGGTCAGTACGAACTGCGTGCCCGACTCTTGTGGCGGAAATTCAACCGCGGTTACAGCGTGTTTGTTCACCAGACAGTCCCCGAGGCATTTCCTGATTTCCAGGATCCCCCAAGTCTGCCTGTAACCGAGGTAGCATCGGACGATCTCGCACTTGATGTGCTTGAGTCGCCGGGAATCCAGGAACACGATCAGTCGAGCCCCAAGTCTGATAGCTGGGAACGGTATAACGATTTCGGCATTGCTTCGCTCAGGGAGGGCAGGACCACGCAAGCGGTGCAGGCGTTCGGGATGGTGTCCCGTCTCGTTCCAACACGGATAGACGGCCCCTTGAACATGGCGCGGACCGCACTTGCTGAGGGCGATGTTGAAACCGCTTTGATCAACCTGGACGAAGCAGAGCAGAGATCTTCCGGTAACAGCCGGGTGGCTTGGGTTTGGGGGGAGGCATGGTTAGCGGATGGGCAATACGACCGGGCGAATTCTGCCTACCGCCGGGTGCTGGCTGAGTTTCCCAGGCACCGGGCTTCGTTGATGGGACTCGGTCGCAGCCTGTACCTCAACCTCGAATTCGACCGGGCACTCATGGTCCTCGACGATCTACTCACCATCGACCCCGAACACCGCGCGGGATTGTACCATCGCATGTTGACTTTGCGAGCATTGGGGCGCGATGATGCTGCAGCTGCGGCAGGAGCGATGGTCGAATACGTGCAGGTGGATGAATCATCCGCGCGATTCACGCAGGCGGTAAGGCTGGCAAATCCGGGGGTGAATCGGATGGCGCAGCCAGTACGGATGTACGATTTGCTTCCAGGTGAAACGCAGTGACAGTCGGGACGAGGGCTTGGCTCTCCGTTCTGGCGATTGTGGCAGCCATGACAGGCTGTGATTCAGGCAATAACGACATTCCGGACACTGGTAGTTACGCCGGGGATTCTCCGACGCCGGATCGGGGTCAGACGCTCAATGCTCCAACGCTCGTTGACGTTACGGAGGAGGCGGGAATCCACTTCGTCCATATCAATGGGGCACGCGGAGACAAGTGGATGCCGGAGACTGTGGGGTCTGGAGGGGGATTCCTCGACTACGACGGAGATGGCTGGCTCGACATTTTTCTCGTAAACGGACGTGCCTGGTCTGGACGCGCCGCCGCTGGTTCCGTTTTGTACCGAAATCAAGGCGATGGGACCTTCGTGGATGTCAGTCAACAAGCGGGCGCGGACATTAGGGTCTACGGGATGGGGGCGGCATTCGGGGACTACGATGGCGACGGCGATCCTGACATCTATGTTACGGCCGTCGGTGCCAATGTTCTGCTCCGTAACGACGATGGCGTGTTCCAGGACGTTACAGAACGATTGGGTGTAGACGGCAACCCCAACGACCGATCGGACGCCTGGTCTATGGGAGCCGCATGGGTGGACACCGATCTCGACGGGGACCTGGATCTGTTTGTCTGTAACTACGTTCAGTGGACGCCTGAGACCGATCTGTTTCATACGTTGGACGGAACGACGAAAGCTTACGCGACTCCCGAGGTCTATCAAGGGGATACCTGTGTCCTCTATCAGAACGAAGGAGACTCAGGGTTCACCGACGTTACTCGGGCGGTTGGATTATGGAATGATTCAGGCAAGGCACTGGGGGTCGTTGTTGATGATTTCAACTCTGACGGGTGGCCTGACCTTCTGGTCACGAATGACACGGAGCCCAATTCCTACTACCTGAATCGGGGCGACGGAACGTTCGAGGATCGTGGAGTTCGCGCAGGTGTGGCGTTTGATCCTACCGGGCGTGCTCGAGCGGGCATGGGTCTGGACGTCACGGACCTTGAGGGAGATGGGAATCTGGCTGTGGCGATCGGCAATTTCTCGCGAGAATCTGTATCGTTGTACGCGCAGCTCGAGCCCGAATTATTCCAGGATCGCGCGCCGGCTATGGGCCTGGCGCGCCCGACACTTATCCCGCTGACGTTCGGTGTGCGGTTCGCGGATCTTAACCTCGATGGATGGGAAGATCTGCTCCTCGTAAATGGGCACATTGAGCCGAGCATTTCTGAGGTTCGGTCCGAAATCACATTCGCCCAGCTGCCCCTGTTATTTCTGCGCTCGGGAGCGCAGTTCGTTAATTCCAGTGAGGGGGCGGGCCCGGAATTCAATCAGCCTCTAGTAGGCCGTGGGCTTGCCGTCGGCGACTATGATCGGGACGGAGATCTGGATGTCCTGATTACGACGAATGGGGGTGCTCCGCGTCTTTTTCGCACAGAACATTCAGCTTCGCCGGCCTGGGTTGATGTTCGCCTTGTGGGCCCCGCCGCCAATCGACAGGCGATCGGCACGGTGGTGTATGTGTACTCCGGCGACCGGCGACAGCGATGGTATGTGACAGGGTCTGGTTCGTATCTTTCGCAGTCAGAAACCGGTCGGCGGTCGTTCGGCCTGGGCGACTTGCCTGCGGCAGACAGTGTTCGTGTGAGGTGGCCGGATGGTCTCATTACTGTCCAGTCCGGGCCAGTACCAGCCGGATCTACGATTAAACTTCGTCACTCTGATTCTACAGGTCCTGATGATCAGAATTAATGTCTCCCGCTCTCTGAGGTTCGCCTTCCTGGTGAGCGTCGCTCTGATGCTGACTAGCTGCGATCGACCGAGTTCGGATGTTGATTATCCTGAGCTTGCATCTCTTCGATCGCTGGGATTGGCCTACCTCGAGGAAGGGCGGCCATCCGAAGCAGCCCTTGAGTTTGCGCTTCTGGCGGACCAGGCGTCCGATGAGCCGCTAGGGCCTGCTAACCTTGCGGTGGCCGAGTTGCGGAGAGGTGCGTTTGACGCCGCTCTCGTTGCTGTAACGGAGGCGCGCCGCCGGGCGCCCGATGACCCCGAAGTACTGTTCATTGGCGCTGCCGTATTTGCTGAGGTAGGAAGAGAGTCGGACGCCCGGAATCTGTGGCGACGAGGGCTTGATGAAGATTCGGTTCATCTGCCGAGTCTCTGGGCTCTTGGCACCCGTGATTCGAGTCTCACGCAGCCGCTCCTCGAGCGGTTGCTTGGACGGCAGCCGGCCAATCTCCCCGCTCGCCTGTATCTCGGAGAATCGTACCTGTCGGCGGGAATGTTCGATGCAGCTATCGGGCATGTTGAGTACCTGCGCCAGTTGCTCCCCCGAGGTGATGACGAAGCGAAGACCGAGTTGGAAGAAGTACTCCGTGCTGCGAGACTCGCTGATCAGCAAACTGCGGTCAGACAGTTTCGGACTCTGCACAATCTCTTGAGAGTTGATCCGATGTACGGTTCCGGTCTGCGACGACTCGCAGCCGGGCAGGCAGAGGCGGGGGTGCCCCTTGAGCGATTTCGCCGACTGAAGCCCTCACGGGAACTCGCCGAAAATGCATGGCGTCAGATAAGATTCACCGTTACCGATTCTATGGTCGGACTCGGAAGTCCGCTCCTCACGGACTTTGATGGTGATGGAGATCTGGATCTCATAGCTGAAGGAGCATCGGGTCGCCTGGTCTGCCTGTTGAACTCAGCTGGTGCATTTGGTCCGGCCGAAGATTGTATTGCCTCTGGATCTGCGCCATTGGCCCGTCCGCTTCATGCAGCAGATTTCGACGGTGATGCGAGGACTGACGTCGTCATCATGGGACCGGATGGTCTGGCGCTTCTCATGAGTGGCGACAGCCTGTTTGCCGATCCTATACCTGTAGATCTGACTGCAGCCGCAGCATCAGTGTGGAGTGTGCAACCGATCGATGCGGATCACGACGGTGACCTCGATATTCTGGTGGGTGGAGAGGGCGCGTCCCGACTCTACCAACAGACGTTGCCTGGCCTGTTTACGGACGTGGGTCGGGATGCTGGAATTGCAGACCTCTCAGGTGTACGTGATTGGTCATTCGGCGATCTGGATGACGACGGTGACGTGGATCTGGTGACGGTGGCTTCAGACTCAATTCGCATCCTGTGGAATCTCAGACAGGGGCAATATGAACTTGGAGCTGCCCTGGCCGGAATATCAGCCCCGACTTCTGTGATTCTCATTGATGTCGACATGGATCGGGACTTCGATATTCTGGCGACCGGGACATCCGGGTTGAGCGTGTCACTCAACAGGGGGGCGGACAAATTCGATCGGTTTGAGTCTCGTGCGGCAGGGCAGGAGTGGACAGATATGGCCGGGCTTGTGCCGCTCGATTTCGACAACGATGGCCGGCGGGATTTCTTCCTGGTTTCCCACGACGGGTCGAATCGTGCAGGCATCGCCCGGGGGTTGGGCGAGGGGCGATTCTCTGATGTGCCCGATGCACTGCCTTCTGAGTTGCTCGTCGGCGATGCAATGGTTGGGGATCTCGATGGCGATGGTGATGAGGACATTCTGATCGCCAGTTCGCTCGGACTCCAGGTGCTTACCAACGAGGGAGGAAATCTCAACCACCACATGTCGGTACAATTGCTCGCTCTTGCCGACGGAAGCGGAAAAGTGAATCGACTCGGTTTGGGTTCGAGACTCGATGTTACCGCTGGTGACACTTTGGACTTGGACCGCGCTTGGCAGCGGATGTCGTGCGCATCGAGTGGACGAATGGCGTTCCCCAGAACGTGTTTCGACCCGCGATCGATGAGCGTCTCGTTGAGATTCAGGTCTTGAAGGGTTCCTGCGGTTTTCTCTATGTTTGGACCGGAGAGCAATTCGAATTCGTGACGGACATGATGTGGAAGAGTGCGCTCGGAATGCCTCTGGGAATCATGGCCGGGGAGACGCTTTACGCCCCACCCGTTCCGTCCCTGGAGTATGTGCGGATTCCGCCTGGTATGCTGTTGGAGCGTAACGGCTCCTACGAGATCCGGATTACGGAGGAACTCTGGGAAGTCGGATATCTGGATGAGGTCGCCCTGGTCGCAGTCGATCATCCAGTGGAGTCAGAGGTTTACGTAAATGAGGCCTTCGCCGCACCAGACATTGCCAATGAGCAGATGTACTCGGTTCAAGCTCCTTACGCTCCGGAAGCTGCGCGCGGGGATGATGGCACGGACGTAACCGAGTTGCTCGCTATGCGGGACTTTCAGTTTGTCGGCGGATTCACCCCAGGTCCGTTCCAGGGCACAACGCAGCTTCATGATCTGGAGTTTACGCTGGAAAAGGCTGCCGGCAGGCCGTCACGATTATTCCTGTCGGGATGGCTATTCCCGACGGATGCGAGCATCAATGTGGCAATTGGACAGGCGGGTGACTTCGGGGTGATCCCCCCGTACATCGAGGTGTCCGATGGCACCGGAGGATGGACGCGTTCGACGGCACAGATCGCATTTCCCACCGGCAAGAACAAGACGGTAATCGTCGATTTTCCAAACGGTCTTCCGGTTGCTGATCCTCGGATGCGGATCAGAACCAACATGGAGATTTACTGGGACGAGGCGTTCTATCAGGTCGAGGACGCCGGCTTGCGTGCCCCGCTGCTCAGGCGTCGCCTGGAACCGGTCTCGGCTGAGCTGCGTTTCCGGGGCTTTTCTCGTGTGTATCGTCGTGGAGGGAGGTATGGCCCACATTGGTTCGACTATTCAGAGGTGCAGGCAGAAAGCCCCTGGCGGACAATGCCTGGAACGTACACCCGACTTGGAGACGTACTTCCGTTGTTGGCTGCCGCGGACGATCAATACGTCGTATTCGGGGCAGGGGATGAGATGGCGCTGCGTTTTGAGGCCCTTCCGTCGCCTGCCGACGGAAAGACTCGGACTTTCTTCCTGTACAGCGACGCATTTCTGAAGGATGCTGACCTGAACACCCTCGGCGGCCGCACTGTCGAGCCGCTACCGAGGCATGGCCAGCAAGACTACCCGATTGGCGTCCCGGAGCCCGACAGCGCGCATGCCGCTTTCATCGCACGCTACCAGACGCGTGTTGTGGAATAGCTGACCGGAGTCCGCTCATTCGCGATAGGCTCGGCGTTGTGCGTAAAGGTTGCCACGCCGTTCGATTGCCTCTGCCAGAACATCGTCTGCCTGTCGGACTGCTAGTTCGCGTGCCCGACCTGCGGTGACGAGTGCCCGATTGAAGTCTCCATATTCGGCGTATGCTGCGGCTAAGGCGTCCAGACTGGCGGGTTGGATATATCCTTCGATTTCATTGACGGTTTCGGCTAGTTCCACTGCCTCTCGGCCATTACGGATGGATGACGCCCGAGACGTCGCCAGTATCCAGGACAGCCTGATACCGATGCGGATATCGAACGTGCCTGATGCAAGGCCGAGGAAGTATGTGTTACGAGCTCTGTCTGGCTGGCCAATCGCCTGCTGAAACATTCCTAGATAGAGGTATCCCTTGGGAGCCGCAGCATCGATCTCGATTGCTTGTCGTGCAGCATCCAGGCCCTCCGCTAACTTCCCAGCACTGAACAAGCTCATGGCAAGATTGCTGGTTGTTTCAGCGAATCCCGGCCTTAATTGCAGGGCACGCATATGCGCTTCCGCCGCTTCATCGAACCGGCCAAGGGCCTGCAACGTGATTCCCAGTTGATTCCAACCGTGTGAATCATCTGGTTGCGCTGCGACAGCTGACTCGAAGGCGATTCTCGAGTCTTCCAGGCGCCCTGCCAACCGGTAGCTTTGTCCCCTCAGAATATGCCACCGGGAGCTGATTCCTTCAGCGTATAGTGTGGCGAGTACCGGATCCTCGATGGTTGGTTCATCCCTGAATACCTGGGCCCTGATATCCGCGATTCTGGCGAGGGCAGTGTCGCCTGATCGGCGATACAGCTCGGCGGAAAACGCATGGAGATCGCCGTAGCTGGGAGCGGACTCAATGCCTGCGTCAACTAGCGCGCGAGCTCGATCTTGTTGCCCCAGGGCAAGGACGGCACGAGCAATGATCAAGCGTCCCCGCGCGGGCGCGGTGCTCAGCACGACGTCATCTTCGAGAAGATCGAGAACTCGATCCGGCTGGCCGAGATCGAGTTCCAGGGCCGCCTCGCGTAGTAACAGCGGCACATAGATGGGCCGGAGCATATGAGCCTCTGCCAGCAGGTGACGCGCGCGATCATCTCCTCGATCAGCTAGAAGAATTCCTGGCATATAGAGGTAAGCAAAGGTGTTTGGACGGAGGGAACGTGCCTCCGCGTAGGCCTCAATCGCTGCATTCGTGTATCCATGCACTTGAAGACTGAGAGCTAGGAGACCCCAGGCAGGGGCAGAATCTCGATGTACCTCGACAACTTCGCGTAGTGCCCTCAGACGTTCTGCAACCTGCGGCTCCGCCGTGCTTGTATCGAATTCCGGAATATCAGCTGGTGGTTGCAGATCGCAACCAGCCAGGACCAGACTCAATAGTACAAGACGTGCGATACTCGTTCTCATCGTGCCCGACCTTCACTCCGGCGAATTTGGTTCCACTGGTCGACTTCGAGTTCGGAAAAATGTTCAGTATCCCCCCCGGGCCAGCGGACCAGCAAACTGTCTGACTCGTCTGCCGAGCCGAGCCCGAAATGTACCCTGGGATCGTTGCTCGACAGGAAGCCGAAACCAGGAGTCACTGAGCTTCGTGCCACCTCATTTCCTGTCCAAAGGGCCAGCTGTGCACCGATTACATCGCGCCCCCCCAGCTCTGGATCGGTAACACGAAACCCGATCCAATGTCCGGATGCAACATCATTGTGAAGCATGCGCAGGCCCCGACCTGTTTCCATGATGATCGCATCGATGCTGCCATCATTGTCAAAGTCCCCGAGTGCCAATCCGCGACTCATTCCAGGACGAGCGGTCAGGCTTGAATGGTCCGCCGACGCATCCTTGAAGTTGCCGTGGCCATCATTGATGTAAAGCGAGTTCGGTTCTGCGTAATCGCGAAAGAAGCCTGTCGGAGCGCCATCTGCAGCCGGACCGCGATTAACCCTGCCATTGGCAACCAGGAGATCAAGATCGCCGTCGTTATCGAGGTCGACCATTCCCGTGCCGAAACCCGTAAACGGCAGGCTCGGTGTGTGTAGTCCTCGACCCAGGGTTTCATCCTGGAATGAACCAGAACCATCATTTAGATACAGGGTGTTACTCTCGCCACCCAGGTGCGTCACAAACAGATCAACAAAGCCGTCACCATCTACATCTCCGATCCCGATTCCCATGCCGGCTTCGGCGATGCCGAACCCATTGACCGCTACGCCCGCCCGAACCGCGACCTCTTGAAACGTACCGTCCCCGAAATTGCGCCACAGGAAGTTTGGCTCTCCATCGTTCGCCACATAAATGTCGACATTACCATCTCCGTCCAGGTCACCGGCCACAACACCGAGTCCGCGTCCGATACGAGATCCGATCCCTGTCGATTCCGTGACATCTTCGAAGACTCCGCCACCGAGATTGTGATACAACCTGTCACCGGCTCCCGGATATGCCATGGGTCCACAAAATTCTGCTGCGCCCGAGGGGCTCGGACAATTCACAGCGTGGTCGAAATCCAAGTAGTTAACCACGAACAAGTCGAGCCATCCATCCGAGTCATAGTCAAAAAATACGGTCGATGTACTCCACGTGTCATCGTCGGGAATTCCAGCCGCGGACGAGACGTTTTGAAAGCTACCGCCCACATTCCTATACAGAGAGTTAGCTCCGACGTTGGTTACAAATACGTCGACCCACCCGTCGTTATCGATGTCGCCAACGGCTACGCCCATACCAAATCCATCGTCGGCCATACCCGAATTCTCTGTGACATCTGCGTATCCATGAGCGTCGCGTCGGAACAAACGATTTACAGCCACCTGATTCGCTCCACTATCTTCGAAGTGCGCTCCGTTGATCGCGTAGACATCCAGATCTCCATCATTATCAAAATCTAAAATTGCGATTCCCGATCCGATGCTCGTCGGCATGTAGTATGATGAATCTGCCGGCATTTCGTGCTTAAACTCCGGAGCATCCGGCACCGCGACTTCCCGCAACGCCTCGTGTCTCTGGTTGGACTCAGAACAGGCCAGCATGGCCACGCATACGAGAAGCGCTATTCGCAACGATGCCATTTAGAGGATCCGGGTTCGGGCTGGATTGGAGCGCGCGCTTTCGCGCAAACTAAGGAGGCGAGTATAATCGTGGGGCCCGAGTCCTGCCATTTCACACCGAGTAGCCTTATTCTCGGCTTCTGGAGGCGACATGTCGTTGAAACGAGGTGAAGTAGCCGGTCTCTGGATCTGGATCGGTATCGTCTGGATTATACTTGCCTGGGTGAACCAGGATTTCCTGTGGTTCCGCCCTCTATGGCGCCAGGTGTTCTAGCTGAAACCGATCCAAAGCTGACCATGGATCGGACAGGCCGACGCGCAGGTCACAACACAACTGGGAGGCATTCATGGCCGAAGGCAATCGTAAGAAGACCTACCTGATCATCATGGTTATTCTCATCGTTGTGATTGTGGCGATGAACGTACTTTAGTAAAGCATCCTGTGTGGAGCCCGGAGATCCCGGTACGACCAACGGTTTTTCCATCATACTATTCGACGCCGCGTGCCCATTATGTACACGGAGTGCTCGCTTTATTGTTCGTAACGATCCGAAACATCGTTTTCGTTTCGCGGCGTTACAGAGCCCCGCTGGCAAAGAGCTGATAAAGCAAGCAGGAATCCCTGAAGTATCTGCGGTGGGTGCGTCATTGGTCCTGGTTTCCGAAGGGCAGTGGATTCGTGCAAGTGACGCTGCGCTGGAAATTTCGACCGTCCTGCAGCGACCCTGGTGCTGGTTTGCTCACTTCCGGTGGTTGCCGTTCTGGCTCCGCGAGTGGGTCTATCGGATGGTTGCGAACCACCGTCCACGCATCGAGTCCGCATGTGTGTTAGGGGATGACCTGGACGCTCGGATGGTCCCAGATGGAAAAGCAGTTTGACTGACGAACCTAGTCTGCGTATACCCGCTCGGTAAATCCACGCATCCGCATGCTATACCCATAAGTGCCGGCCACAAGCGCGAGCCCCAGAGTGATATTCAGCAGCGTCCCATAGTCGTGTAATATGGCCATCGACACACCGATGACAACACTTCCGAGAATCGTCAGCCGGATAAAAGCCTGGTTCAGAGCCGGGGTGAACTTGGCCGCAACGCCGGCAAGTACGAATCCCACAAGCAGCTGGCCGTAAATCGCAATGAGAAGGAAGCGCCAGTCGGGTGCGTTCATTTGCTCGGTAAGACCTGGAAGCGCCGCAGAGGCCAGGAGGAAATCCTGGGAGCCTACGAACAACGCATGAAGCGACCAGGCAATCACGGGGGCGATAATCACGGCGGCAATCACCCTGAGGGTAGCAAATGTCGACAACGGGTCCTCCTGGCGGATCAGGCTGGTACAATACTGCGACGACGATACTACACGCTTCCAACGCAAAATGGTAGCTTTTGGGTTCCGTAGCTTGCCGGCCGAAGGCCTGACCAACAGGTTCTCGCCCATGAAGTCAAAGAGCACATTTCAATCCAAAACAGTTCTGTGGTCGACGTTTATCGTCTTGCTCGGTGCGTGTTCCACTGCGCCGCGGCCGGAGCCGATGGGTCCCCTTGTCAGCGAGGCCCCACCTGCCTGGGCGACGTCAGTTGTGGACGCGGCGCTCTGGATGCAGATATCCGCGGAGTATGAGGGTGTCGCTCGACAAACCTGGGCCATGGCTGGACGGCGGATGCGTCTCGGCCTGAAGGACACAACCTGGACGGCGGCACTGGAACAGACTGAGAACTATGGTTCGTTACCACCTGCGGTCATCGTAGATGTGGACGAGACAGTGTTGGACAACTCCCCCTACGCCGCACGTCTGATCGAGGCGCGGGAAGGGTATTC
>JBDHMQ010000057.1:0-14693 GCA_039656095.1 Gemmatimonadota bacterium
TGCTGTTTTTGCTATATCTGTTGACGTTCGCACAGATTTTGCGTAGAATCGCAAGCATCCGAGTCGATTGGTCGCACGGAGCAGTGAATTACGCCGGCGGCCGGAACATCAGATCAGAGTGAGGTTGCATCGATGACAGCCGATTCCCTGTTCGCCGCACCCCGCGAGCACGTCGAAACGACCCGCTTTTCACACTATGGGGCCCAGTTGGCGGGATCTCCGGATTCCAAGGGCCTGCTGGAGCTCTGCCGGGCCCTGAATGTTCGCTTCCTGCGCCTCACGTTCACAGACATTCTGGGGCATACCAAGAACGTCGAGGTACCGGCGAGCCAGTTCCAGAAGGCGTTTGACGGCGAGATTATGTTTGATGGTTCTTCCATTACGGGATTCGTGCGCATCGAGGAGAGCGACATGCTCCTCAAGCCAGATCTGACGACGTTTCGCATCTTCCCGTGGGGCGACCCAGAGTCCCGAGTTGCGCGTCTGATCTGCGACGTCTGGAACACAGACGAGACGCCGTTCGCTGGCGATCCTCGCCTGGTGCTGAAACGCGCCGTGGCCGAGGCGGCGTCGCTGGGCTACACGATGAATGCCGGTGTCGAGGCGGAGTTCTTCCTGTTTCAGCGCGATGAAGACGGCGTCGCGACGACGATCACTCATGATGCGGGTGGTTACTTCGATCTGACTCCGGTCGACCTGGGTGAGAAGGCGCGACGGATGATCGTCAACGACCTTGAGGCGATGGGATTCGAAGTCGAGGCCTCGCATCATGAGGTCGCACCCGGGCAGCACGAGATCGACTTCAAGTATGCCGAAGCACTTCGCACGGCCGATGACCTGACGACATTCCGGTTTATTGTCCGCAATGCCGCACTAGCTCACGGTCTGCATGCCACGTTCATGCCGAAGCCGATCACCGGACAGAACGGATCGGGAATGCACACTCATCAGTCACTGTTCCGAGACGGAAAGAACATCTTCTTTGATCCCGATGGCGAGTTCGAGCTTGCGGACAGCATGCGGTGGTACATCGGTGGACTGAAGAAGCACGCTCGCGCGTTGACGGCCATCACGAACCCGCTGGTTAACAGCTTCAAGCGTCTCGTCCCCGGTTACGAGGCCCCGGTCGACATCGCCTGGTCACACAGGAATCGGTCACCGATGATTCGAGTGCCCGACCGGCGCGGCGTTGGCACACGAGTCGAGTTCCGCATGCCGGATCCGAGTTGCAATCCGTACCTCGCGCTGGCCGTGCAGCTGGCTGCAGGATTGGACGGCATTCGCAACGAGATCGATCCGGGTCCGCCGATGGACGTCAACGTATGGAACCTGACCGACGAGGAACGCAGGGAGCACAAGCTCGAGAGTCTGCCGGCCAATCTGGGTGAGGCGATCGGCGAGCTCGAGACCAGCTCATTCATGCGGGAGACGCTCGGCGACCACGTGTTTGACAACTTCGTATCGGCGAAAAAGCAGGAATGGGGAGACTACATCTCGCAAGTCACCAACTGGGAAGTCGATCGGTATCTGACGTCTTACTGACCAGACTGTGAGTTGCCGGTATCCGGCTTCGGCGGTCGACGCTTGATTACGGCGTCGGCCGCCAGCCGTTCTGATCACCGTTGGACCAGGAACCGCACTCGTCACGAATGGCATGGATCGCGACCATCAGCGCCGAAATTCCTGGTCGTTTTTCTTCCCGCAACTCTTCGATCAGGTCTCCAATCCGCTTGAGCCCGGCTCCACAGCGATCCTTGAACGCTTCCAGCGGAAACACCACGTCAGCATCGGGCCCCGTAAGCAGATGGCGGACAATCTGTGTTCGAACAGCCTCGAGTTCGAGCGCCAGGGAGCGTGCTGCCCTGAGCTCCCAGGCATCACGGGATTTGGTCTTGTCCAGACGTTCCTGCAGCCATGCAAAGTCGATGATCCCGACAAGGCCGAAGTAGATGCTCCCCACCCGAGAGGCCTGTATGTCTTCCCGGCGGGCCAAAGCCGCGACCGGCAAGAGCCCATCAACATAGTCGAGCGCCACGAGTTCGCGGGCGAGATCCGACCCCATGCCGTCCAGCTCGTACATGGATATCCGCTGGTCCACCTCGCGACGCTTACGATCCGACAGGTGTTCGATCAGTGAAGCGGCCAGTACGCTGACAGACGCCCCGTAAGACTCGATGAGGGCTTCGGGGTCTCCGGTGAGGTCCTCGTTCGCCAGGAGCCACCGCGTCGCTCTGTCGAGCGCTCCTGCCACACCAAGCAGCCACTGCGCCTGCACTCCCGCCGGAACCTGGAGATCGAGTTCATGAATGCGTTGTATGGTAGAGTCGGCCGCAGAAGCTGAGCACGCCACATACCAGGCCTTCAGGACCCGAGATGGCGGCTTGCCCATGTCGTGGGCCAACTGAACCAGGGAGGCTCCGCCCATCGTGTCCACGGCCATGTTCGTCAAGCGGGTGCACGCTATGTGCGCCCCGAGACGATGCGCGGCGAGCGCTTCTTCACCCGCCGCCTCGATGACCCCAGACGGGAAGTATCCGCCGGTCAACGCCCGGATGCCCGATCCTTCGAGTTCGCCGGACGCAAGCAGATCGTTTTTCAGGTAGAGCTTGGAATAGGCGAGCAGGACCGCGAGCTCCGGACGGGTCAGCACAGGCAAGTCGAGCCGCTCACGCTCCACCAAGTCCTCTGTGGAAGGCAACTGCTCAATCTTCCGATCCAGAAGACCGTCTCTTGATAGTTCCGTCAGGGCCTGCCGGAACACCTCCGGACGCGCCGAAACACGGAACGAGTCCAGGGTCACCGCCAGGCTTTGCGTATAGTTGTTCCGAATCACCCGATCGGCCACGTCCTCTTCGGCAGCCGACAGCGCTTCGTCCCGAGCGGCCGTTTCCAGAGCGCCTGATTCTACGGCCCCGGCCAGGAGAATCTTGATGTTCACTTCGTGATCGGAGGTGTCCACGCCCGCCGAATTATCCAGGGCGTCCGTGTTGCACCGACCCCCGGCGAACGAGAACTCGACTCTTGCCCGCTGCGTGAGTCCTAGATTTCCGCCCTCTCCGATCACGCGACACCGTAGCTCTGTGGCATCCACACGTACGACGTCGGTTCCCGGATCTCCAACCTGGGCATGGGTCTCTGCCTCGGCCTTCACGTAGGTGCCGATACCGCCGTTCCACAACAGATCCACAGGTGCCATGAGGATCGCCCGGATGAGCGCATTTCCGTTGAGTTCTGTATCCTCGATGCCCAGACAGCGACGAGCCGATTCCGAGATCGGAATCCGTTTCGCGCCACGTTCGAACACACCACCACCGTCGCTGATCAGACCGGAGTCGTAGTCCGTCCACTTCGAACCCTGCTGATCATACAATCGCTTCCGCTCGGCCCAACTGACCGCCGTGTCCGGATCCGGGTCGAGAAAGATGTGTCGGTGATCGAACGCGGCGACCAGCTTAATATGCCGGCTGAGCAGCATCCCGTTGCCGAACACGTCACCGCTCATGTCCCCGATTCCGGCTACCACGAAATCTTCGGATTGGATATCCGACCCCAACTCGCGGAAGTGACGCTTCACACCTTCCCAGGTTCCGCGGGCCGTGATGCCCATCTTTTTGTGGTCATATCCATTCGAACCGCCCGAGGCGAAAGCGTCGCCGAGCCAGAACGCATGGTCAGCCGCAAGTGAGTTGGCCGTGTCGGAGAACCGCGCTGTACCCTTGTCAGCCGCCACGACGAGATATGGATCCTCCTCGTCTCGAATCACGGTGTCGGCGGGATGGACGACCTGTCCGTCCACCACGTTGTCCGTCAGGTCGAGCAGGGCTCCCACGAAATCGTTGTAGCTCGCCACACCCGCTGCCTTCAATTCTGTCGGGTCAGTGGGGGGATCCACGATGATGAACGCACCTTTCGCCCCGGCCGGCACGATCACCGCGTTCTTGACCTGCTGGGTCTTCACGAGGCCCAGAACTTCAGTGCGGAAGTCCTCAGGCCGGTCGCTCCAGCGGAGCCCGCCTCGAGCCACCTCTCCCATCCGCAGGTGCGTACCCTCCGTCCGAGCGCTACTCACCCAGATTTCGAATCGTGGAACCGGTTGCGGCATGAAATCCAGTGCCTCACAATCGAATTTCAGGGCGATTGGCAACTCCCTGTGCAACTGGAATGCCGGCTGGAAGTAGTTGGTCCGTACCGTGGCATGAATCAGCGCTAGTAACCGACGCAGTGTGCCGTCGTCCTCGATGCTGCGAACACCCTCAACATATTGCAGGAATTTGTTCCCAAGCCCGGCCAGTTTGATATCCCGATCACCTTCGAGGGACGAATCGAACTGGGCCGAGAATATCTGGAACAGCAGCTGCGCTGCCCGCGGATGTTCCACAAGAGGACGCCGAACACCCAGCCGACTGGGTACAGCGCCGATCTGGAAAGCATACGCTGCGTAAGCATTTAACAGAGCGGTCTCACGCCACGTCATTCCCGCGGACAGAATGAGACAGTTGATCTGCAGATTGCGCGCACTGCCCTGCTGAAGAGCCAGAAAAGCATCGGAAATCCGACTCTCAGCCGATTCGCGATCGACATCCCATTGCTCGGGGACTTCGACCAGAAACGTCTGGATGCTCGTGGTATCTTCATCGGACTCGATTCCGAAGGCGTCGGCTTCGAGAACACGGAATCCGAGGTTTTCCAGCACGGGCATTACATCGCTGAGCATGAAACGAGCGCCCTGGTCGAATACGCGAAGTACGTATCCGTTGGCTTGCGGCGGATCCTGTTCGGCAAGGACAATCTGCCGTTCGCCGCTGGACCGCATGTCCTCCAATCGCCCGATATCGTTCACGACTGTGGAGATAGACGTAACCGCCCGATATTCGGCAGTAAACGAGTCGCCGTACGATTCAATCAGCTCAGCAGTGCGTCCACGGTCGTAAACTTCCTCCAGCCTGGCCGCCAGTCGTTCATTCCACGTAAGAACTGACTCGTGAATCGACTCTCGAATGGCCTCCAGGTCGATGCTGTCCAGATCCTTCACATCCGAAGCGAGGTAAAAATGCAGCCGCGCTTGTTCTCCTTCGCCGATCGTCAGGTAGTAGCTAAGCAACCGGCCCTCGTATGCTTCTACGAGGATTTCCTGTACTCGCTCGCGCACTTCGCCTGAAAACTTTTGCCGGGGAAGGATGACCATGATGTTGGCGCCACGCGCCAGGGCATCCGGCCGGGAATAAATGAGGATGTCTTCGGTAGTGTGGGTCTCAACTACGGCGTCAACGATACCGACCAGGTCTTGAACAGGAGTGAGGAAGAGTTCCTCTTTCGGCAGACTGTTGAACGTCCTGACGATAAGTCCGTGGTCATGTGAACCGGCGTCGACTTGCTCGGCTTCCAGGATTTCACGCAGTTTGCGACGCAAAATCGGGATCTGCGACGCATCCTGTGCGTACGCTTTGGCGGTGAACAATCCCAGGAATCGGCGTTCGGCCAGAACCTGACCATCCGGTCCGAGCTTCTTGATACTGATGTCGTCCATGCGAACCCGACGGTGCACGGGAGACAGCAACAACGGTCCGCCAACCAATCTGGCCCGCAGACCCGGCGGAAGCTCGGCGAGCGGCTTCGGCTCGACAAATGCCGACCGATTCTCTTCTCGCAAGATCCCGAGTCCCGACCCGCGCTCGACGTGAACGAGAGCCTCCTCGCCACCGGAGTCAATGATGTAGCGACGGAATCCCAGGAAGACAAAATTGCCGTCGCCCAACCACTCGAGCAGCTCTTGAACTTCCTGGATTTCGGGAGCACGCCACGACATGGCGAGCTTGGATTCTTCCAGGTCTGCGCCAACGGCGGTCAGCTTCCCGAGCATGGAATGGAAGTCTTCCGTTGCCTTCCGCAACAACCGAAGGTGTTCTTCCATCTCCGAACGGATTTCTTCGGCCTCC
Organism: Gemmatimonadota bacterium; assembly: GCA_039656095.1. Taxonomy (GTDB): domain Bacteria; phylum Gemmatimonadota; class Gemmatimonadetes; order Palauibacterales; family Palauibacteraceae; genus JARFPW01. The sequence goes on from JBDHMQ010000057.1 coordinate 5,937, forward strand.
TCCGCCGTAAGTGCCCCATCTAGAACGAGTAGCACTGCCGACAGACGATCTCCATCCACCGTCCGATCGTGGACGGCCTCGATCTTTCCGCTCTGGTCACGTCGAAGGACGAGAACCGGATGAAGCAGAGATTCGATCCCGAGCGAGCGGCCGTGCATGCCCTCTCGCAACGTCTCCACGATGAACGCAGAGTCGGGCATCGCGGTCAGGAGATACGTTCGGTTTTCTGTCTTGTCGGATGGAATGACGGCCACCCCCACATCACCTTCGGGGGTTCGCTCGACAAGCGTGTACAACTCCCGGACTGCTTCGGCAAAGCCGACGATATCCTGCTCGGCCAGCCAGTCCTTGGAGACTCGTCGCAACAGTCTGCGCGCAAACTCCTCGACGGTCTTGGGAGACACGTCCGAGCACCGGGCGGTGAGCTCTGCAAGCACATCCGAAACCGGGCCGTTCTTCGCCGCTGATACTTCCATCGAAGCAGTTCTCCGCAGGTGACGACATTCTGCCGCCATCGACGGACGGATACAACAGTCAGCAACAATTCTATGCAAGATTCGTTTCTTTTTTCGCGCTCGTGACCGCCACACGTCGGATCCGGATTCTGTGGCGATTCATGCTACGCAAGGCCAGCCGCACACTGCGGTCGACCTCGGAGCGCTATGAACTAGGCGAGGGGCTTGTTGTCGTTCTCGCCGCCGGAATCGGCATTACGGCGGGACTTACGGTCGTCGGGTTCTATGGACTGCTCGACTGGATCCGCTCCCTCGCCGGATGGGCACGGGTAACCAGCGGTGGTGCCGGTCTGCCCTGGCTGGCGATCGCTGTCGTTCCCACCGGCTTCTGGCTCACATCGCGCCTCGTTGCCGATATGCGGGATCGGGAGATGGTTCCGACGCTGATTCGGGCTTCGGTTCGACACGGTGGTCGGTTACCGCTGGCGGCCGCACTTCGAAAGCTGTTGGCTGCTGCTGTGACGATCGGAGCCGGTGGTTCGTTGGGTGCGGAAGGACCGGTAGCGGTCGCCGGCGGCGTTGTCGCTTCAGGTCTGTCGCAGACCCTCCGGTTCGGCCAGAGACGGGCCCGGGTCTTGTTGGCATGCGGGACGGCGGCCGGGATTTCGGCCGCGTTTAATGCACCGATTGCAGGCATGTTGTTCGCGCTCGAGGTTGTGCTCGGGACATTTGCCGTCGGAGCCCTGAGTCCCGTGGTCGTCGCCAGTGTCATGGGCGCGGTGGTTTCGAGGCGATTCCTTGGAGCGAGCCCGGCGTTCGAGATTCCATCCGAGTTCATGTTCGTTTCGGCGGCGGAATTCCCTGTCTACCTGGTATTCGCTGTCGTATGCGGTCTGGTCGCCTGGGCATTCGTTCGTGTGTACTACGGCATGCATGACCTGCTTGAGGCCGTGCTTCCCAACATTTCTTCTCGGGCGGTCGTGGCCGGGCTTCTCGTTGCAGGCCTGGGAATGGTCCATCCCGAGCTGCTCGGCGATGGCCGGCACGGGATCGAACTCGTCCTGTCTGCCCGGCTCGTCGGCTTCGCGGCGCTCGGCCTCGGGCTTGCCAAGATGCTCAGCTCGGGTCTCACGGCGGGCGGAGGCGGAGTAGGTGGCGTGTTCACTCCTTCACTGCTCGTCGGCGCTTCGTTTGGGGCCTTCTTCGGACTGACTGCACAGCAACTGTTCCCGGGGCTCGACATTACCCCGGAGGCGTATGCGCTGGTCGGCATGGCTGCTGTCGTTGCCGGGGCGACCTTTGCCCCACTCACGGCGATCATTCTGATCTTCGAGATGACGGACGACTACGGCCTGATCCTGCCGCTCATGCTCGTATGCGTGGTCAGCTACCTGGTCGCCCGTCGGCTTGGGTCGGAGTCCATCTACTCCGAAGCGCTGGCGCGTACCGGCGACCGGATCGTGCATGGCGCAGATCGATCCGTTCTCGAAAACGAGCGCGTTGGAGACTGCTACGACCGGAACCCGCACGTGGTGCTCGAAGATGCGCCGGTGAGACAAATTCTTGATCAGATCCGTGGATCGCGGCAGACAAGCTTTCCGGTCGTGAACCGTGATCTTGAGCTATCGGGTATGCTGGGATACCACGACGTAGCGCGGGCGCTGGAGGAGGGGCTGTTGGATGTCGTGATCGCGGCAGACTTGCAGGTTCCTGAACTCGAGACGGTCTCGCCCGAGGACTCGCTGCTCGTAGCGATGCGCAAGATGAATCAGCGAGACGTCGACTTCCTGCCCGTGCTTCGCGGTGGCGACTCGCGTCAGCTCGTAGGCCTTCTAAGCCGGGCCGACATTATGGAAGCCTACCAGACTCGCTTGTTGCTGGAAGAATGACCGGCCGGGACAGACCAAACGTGATGAACAGCGCACCGACCAACAGGACGACCAGCAGCCCCTGTGCGGCCACCGTTTCGACGGTCGGATAGATCCCGAGACCCGGGAGAGTGGGGATGCCGATCAACGGCGTCGTACCGACCACGCCGGCTTCCTGAAGTTCTGAGATTCCGGCACCGGCAAAAATCGTTGCCATCAGGTAGAGAATTCCGCTGGTCATGGCAAAAAACGGTCGCAACGGTATCCGCACACCGAGACGGGTAAACGCCATATAGATGACTGCCAGCGCCACGAGGCCGACGCCGAAGCCTACCAGAATCGGCAATGTGGCCCCCGCGGACATTGCGTTCAGCGCTTTGTAGAACAGCACTGTCTCGACACCCTCACGGAATACAGCCAGGAATGCTACGCCGCCGAGCGCCAGACCACCGCCGGCACCCAGGGCCACATTCATGCGTTCGTTGAGGTACTGCTCCCAACGGCCGGCCTGCAGCTTGGACACAAGCCAGTAACTGACTGAGAACAGCACGGCCACAGCGATCAACATCGTGCTGCCCTCGAGTATCTCCTGGCGTGCTGGCACCGCCAGGAAAAGCGCCTCAAGCAGCAGGGCGACGACCAGGCTGAGACCGACCGCTGCACCAACGCCTGCGTAGACACTGCGCCGCGCTTCCACCCGACCGGTCTTGATGAGAAACGCGATGATTGCACCGACGATCAGGATTGCCTCGAAGCCCTCGCGCAGAATGATCACGAACGACTGGATCGCGAGTCCGAGGTTTGAGGGTCTGTCCGCCGTAAGCGTCTGCGCGGCAGCGGCAAGCGCTCGGTCTATTTCTGCCCGGTCTGGCACCGTCGATGGGCGCGACAGCTCAGCCCGAAACGCGGCGAAAGCTTTCTCCACGTGCAGCACCACGGCTCTGTCCCGTGCTCCGACGGCTGGTTCCAGCGGCTCGAACTGCATATAGGCTGCGATTGCATGGCCCAGGGCAGTATCCCGGTCGCCCGAGGTCGCAGCAGCGATCGATGTCGTCAGAAGAGAGTCAATGGCCGAGAAGCGCATGGCGCTTACGGCGGACAGGTCCGTCTCCGGGACTCCGTCCATCGGCTCACCCGTCTGAGCCCGCAGATACGCGACGATGGATCGGGTCGACGGTTTGTCAGCCGCCTCCGATGTCTGCGCTGCGATGCGCTGCGCGAGGTCCCGATCAGACCAGGACAACACTTCCGCCGGATCTGTCCAGGAACGAACCAGGCCACCCACGCGAGAGTCCGCCGTGAGCACAAGGTCGCGGCCCTCTGCAATTTCGGTGGCTCCGAACCGGAACCCCTGGATGTAGACTACTATATCCCATTGCTCCTGGAGGCTGAGCCGATCGGTCCAGGACTCCATCGCCGTTGCCGGCACGCCGAAGGACGTAACTTCGAAATCACGTTGTAAGCTGGCCGTGACATTTCGAGCGGGTGCGGTAAGGTCAGCCGGTGGTGGATCGAGGTCCTTCCCCTCGTCGCCGTCGCCACGACCCTGCGACCCATGGCATTCCGCGCAGTTAATCCGATACAGGATCGCACCCCGTCTACTCGACGGTCGGCTGTCTGCAAACCGGATCCGAATCGCGTCCCAACCTTCAGCCACCGCCGCCGTCACTACCTCTGCCAGCGCGCTGAACTCGGCCGGATCCATCAATTCGTCAATCGCCGGAATCAGACGGGCCGCCGACTCGCGCGCCAGAAGACCCTGTTCCGCCAACGCTGCAGCCGGTAGACCAGCCATTCGACGCACGGCTTCGGCCGTAAATTCAGCGGCCTCCTCGTACTCGGCCCTGTTGATGACCTCGCCGTCAGCGACGGCGTCCCTATATTCACTATCAGCAAGCTCGATCAGCGAGATCACGGCACCTGCCTGATCCGCCACGGCGGAGCTGGACTCGTCCTGGGCGGATGCCGGTGTCGCGACGATCAGTATGCCGATCAGCGCCAGCAGATTATGTCGATTCGGAATGGTTCGCACGGTTAATCTCCCGCCCCATCTGAACATATTTGGGCGCGGATGAGAGTCATTCTCAACGAGAGTTAATACTACGCTTTTCCAGATCTTCCATCAAGTCGGCATGTCGGCATGGCTCACAGCAGATTTCTAACTGGCTTTTCGCTAAAGGCAGGCACTACGTGATACTCGGGATCGGTATTGACCAGGTAGATACAACACGCATTGCGGATTTGCTGGATCGATTCGGTGCTCGGGGCGAGGGCCGACTGTTCACGGACGAAGAACTCCGGCGCTGTGGCGACCGCCCGAGGCCGTCAGAGTGCCTGGCGGCAAGATTCGCTGCCAAGGAGGCGTTCGTGAAGGCGTTGGGTACGGGTCTACGTGGTATGGCCTGGACAGATATCGAGATTCAGGGTGGCGAGAGCGAAAGGCCGCAGATGGTGCTGCACGGCAATGCCGCCGCAGAACTCGATCGCCGAGGAGGGTCCACCGTCCACGTAAGTCTGACACACGAAGCCGGCCTGGCTACCGCAATTGTCGTCCTGGAGACTGCCGACTGAGGTCAGCCCTCGACGCGGACAGCTCCGACGAAGCCATCGGCAAGCCTGCCACCGTAGGCACCTTCGCCCAGAACGTCTATCGCCACGCATCCTCGCGTCTCAGATGCATGGATCATTCGCGCGTCACCCAGGCATAGCCCGACGTGCGAAATCGGTCCGTCATCAAAGGCGAAGAACCACAGATCGCCGGCAACTCCGGCCTGTCCCGATTCGGGCCCTCCGACTTTCGATCCCGCTTCAAACTGATCCCCACTGTCTCGATCGAGCGCAACGCCGTGGAGGCCAAACACGGATTGAACGAATCCCGAACAATCAGCTCCCTGTTCGGTGCGTCCACCCCAAACATATGGCGTCCCCATCCAACCCATGGCCGTCTGGACAATCGCCGCAGGACTGCGCGGATACCGGTCTGCGCGGTCGGCGTCTGCGACCATCCTGCTCAGATCCGTTACACCTGCATGTGTTCCACCCGGGAGCTCGAACCGGTCGCCCCCTGGCGATGAAAGCTTTGAGCCCCAGGGCGCATATCGCGGCGTGGGCGGGCGGTCACCGGCATCATCGACATCGATGGGGTTGAGTCCGGTCCCGAGGCTCGTCGTGGTTGCTCTTGAAATCCATTCGGCCGCGACGGATTCGGTGCAGGTAAGCAGACTTCCGCTGGTCACGAACCCTTTGTATCCGTCGGGCATCCGAACGACCGCCCAACCTGGACGCACGGTTATGTCGTCGCCGGGCTCAAGCACGTCCAGGGCCTCGCCGAGGAGTAGCTGGCTCACCATCTCAGACGCATGCCGGGGTTCCCGGCGTAACGGCGCCCACGAAACTTGTACGATTGCGGACCCGATCCGTGGTGTCTCAGGGATCATCGGACAGATGGATTCACGACGACTGCAGTTCGCGCTCCAGGAGCCACTGAATGTCCTCCGGTTGCAACTGTTCCCAATTCAGGCCGATGAAGCCATGGGCCGTATCGGCGCGTATGAAGCCAAACGTCGCCGGACGCCGCCCGTAAAAGTACAGGCCCACTTCGGCCGAGGTAGCTGGCGTGAGTGATCGAGATGGATGGCGAACCCTCAGATGCCGGAACGGACGGCCGGCATGAATCGACCGGGTGTCGTCCCGCTCGACACACAAGCTGAGCTGCAACCCGAACGACACGTCCCGCACATGCCCGCCAGCCAGCGCGTCAATCGGACTCTCCGGCCGTACCGGCAGCCAGCGCTCCGGGTTTTCCGCATGTCCGAGCAGGTCCCGTGCGACGTGCCGGAGCTCTATGGCCCCAGGCGAGAGGTCGATGACTTCCTGGCTCAACAGACGCGGCCGTTCGCCGACGACGTCCAGCAGGAGCCAGGTTTGCGGGTACTTGCGCGCCCCCAGATCGATCAGCGAGTCACTCAATCGGTCCGCCCGTACCGATCCTCGAGCCGGACAACATCGTCCAGTTCGGGTGTGCTGACTTCCAGGATCACGCTGTCCTCCAGCGCTTCCATGCGATGCACGGTGTCTGGAGGAATCTCGATCGCGACGCCGGGAAGCCAGTCGAACGTGTCGCTGTTCCGGGTAAACAGCATTCGCCCGGACAGCAGATAGAGTGTCTCGTGCTTGATGACATGCTTCTGAAGAGACAGCAGGTGGCCTGCCGTCACCTCGAGAATTTTGCCGGCGTAGCGATCCGTGTGAGCATACCAGACTTCACGCCCCCACGGCTTGTCGACGATTTTCGGTGCACTTCCTGTATCCATGTCGCAAATATACCGACAGCGTTCCTGCGAACAACCGGCTCGCCCCAGTTCTTCAGCAAGCTTCGAGAAGCCTGATGAGGAACTGGTGCGGCCGCGCGAGTAGTGCTTGCGCGTGTTCAGAGCAGGAACGACGACGAGCCATAGCAACGCTACGGCGAGGAGGAGAGACGAACTTTCAACCGCGCAACCATCACTCGCCCGAAAGGTTACGGCGGCACAGGGACCGTCTCCTTCGTTGGCGCTCCTGTGCGTAGCTTTGGCTATGCCTGCATCGCGCCGCCTCGGATCCAGTCCTGTGGCGCGCGTAACGCGGCTTGCACCAGTTCCTCATCAGGCTTCTATCTACCGGTAGTCGTGACTCTGCACGCTCAGCGACGTACCGCCAAGATCCAACCGCTCCGCTGTCCGAACGAGGACGTTCACGACCCCGCTTTCTTTTTCCACCACGCCTCCGAACAGGACGAGTGGCGCACGGAGGGTGTCACGCAGCTTCTCGCTCCGGTCGGGCAGGACGACAAAGTTCGAGAATCCAGTCTCGTCTTCCAGCGTGATGAACATCACCCCCTTCGCCGTTCCCGGACGTTGTCGACAGATCGCCAGGCCAGCCACCGCGACCCTGTCTCCGTTGCTCGCCTCCCTGAGATCTGCCGCTGTCAGCACGCCACGGGCCGCGAGTGCCGGACGCAGATGAGCGACGGGGTGCCCGGTCACCGATAGCCCTGTGCACCGATAGTCCGCTGCGATTCGTTCAAGTTCAGTCATCGGCGGCATGGGTACTTCACCAACCGGACTGATCCGACGCGCCAGAGGTCCCGCGTCCCCTCTCACCTGGCGCAGCACTTCCCACAGTGCGTTGCGCCGACCAGGCCACAGCGTCTCGAATGCGCCGGCCTCCGCGAGCATTCGCAGCTCCCGGGCTCCGAGACCGCTGCGACGCACGACGCCTTCCACCGAGCGAAACGGTCCCTCCGCACGGGCTGCCTGCAGCCGATCGCGAGCCTTCGCGCCGAGACCTCGTACGAGGCGAAGTCCGATCCTCAGGGCGGGCGCCGCGTCATGTCCGGATCCTGGATCCAGCGTCGTATCCCAATCCGAGTGCGCGAGATCGACGGGACGGATCTCCACGTCGTGCAACCGGGCGTCATGGATGATCGTCCCCGGCGAGTAGAATCCCATCGGCTGCGAGTTGAGCAGCGCCGCATAGAACTCCGGCGCGTAGTGGTATTTCAGCCATGACGAGGCGTACACGAGGAGCGCGAAGCTCGCGGAGTGACTCTCCGGAAAGCCGTAGTTCGCGAACGCCGTGAGGTACTTCAAAACCTGCGTGGCGGCGGCTGGCGCGACGCCGTTCCGCTGCATCCCGGCAATCAGGTCGTCTTCCACCGCCTGCATGGCACGGTGCGAACGCTTGAACCCCATCGCCCGGCGCATCGTGTCGGCCTGGGCCGGAGTAAACCCCGCGAGCGCGATTGCCACCTTCATTCCCTGCTCCTGAAACAGCGGCACACCAAGTGTCCGCTTGAGGATCGGCTCAAGCCGCGGATCGAGATAGGTGACAGGCTCCTCGCCGCTGCGCCTCCGCAGGTACGGATGAACCATGTCGCCCTGGATCGGCCCGGGACGAATCAGCGCAATCTCCACCACGAGATCGTAAAAGCACCGGGGCTTGAGACGTGGCAGGGTATTCATCTGTGCACGGGACTCGATCTGGAATACACCAACCGTATCCGCCGCACAGATCATGTCGTACACATCGGGATCATCGGGCGGCAACGTCGCCAGATCGAGCGCTACGCCGCGCGTCGCCCGCACGTAGCGGATCGCCCGGCCAAGCATCGTGAGCATTCCGAGTCCCAGCAGATCGAACTTCACGAACCCCGGCAGATCGAGATCGTCCTTGTCCCACTGGATAATCGTCCGATCCCGCATCGAGGCCCGCTCGATCGGCACGAGTTCTCCGAGCGGCTGCGCGGCGAGTACAAACCCTCCCACGTGAATCGACCGGTGACGCGGCAGATCCTCCAGGCCGCGAACCGCCCGAACCAGTGCGCGCGAACGGGGGGCAACCGGGTCGAGACCTGCCCTGACGAGCCCCCCGGTGGCCAGGCGCTCCGCCGCTTC
>JBDHMQ010000058.1:0-8405 GCA_039656095.1 Gemmatimonadota bacterium
CAGCGCCGTACCAGCTCAAGGCTGTGCGCCCGGTTGCGCCCCTGCCCGAGGACGAAGTAGACCTCCTGTTCCTCGCCGGGCCCAAGCTCGATGTGTACCTGCAGGGCTGCACATAAATCTCCGCCCGGTTCGACGCGACCGCTGAGCCCATAGCGACGCAGCGCCGCTGGGGACCGCAGCGTTCCGCCACGGCCCAGAAATTCCTCGCGATCAGCCGTGAACCCGTGAGTCGAGGCGCTCGAGGCCAGGAAGCCCACGCGGTCGGCGAATTCGGGCGCCCAGGGATTGCGGACAAGCAGCGCTTGATGCGTCGGATCATACTCGGGAATGCAGAAAGGACCCGTGCTGCTTCGGTTTGCTCCGAGTACCCACTCCGCGTAGTACGTCGCCGTAATTCTCCGCGGGCGATCCCAGAGGTTGCGAAGCCGCAAGCGGATCAACTTGACCGGGTCCTCGGGGGGAACAAATACTCGAAGACTCTGTTGCAGACCCTCGGAATTGGAGCGCCATTCCGTGCGGCCCGCGGCGTGTCGGATCTCGTGGACTACGCCCTGGCCCGCCGGGGCCGGCGTGGGAGTCCAGACGTTAGCCGTCTCCTCGTCCCGCAGGTACAGAGCCTCGCCGACGCGGTCCGACACCGGATCGTTCGTCCAGGGGGTGAGTCGATTCTCTCCGCTATTCACGGCCCACGTGAAGCCCCCACCCGACTCGGTGACGAGCGTACCGAAATGCTCGTTGGCGAGCACGTTGCACCAGGGCGCCGGGGTTGTTTCGCCGGGGGGCAGGTGGATCACGTACTCGGTGCCATCGGGGCTGAATCCTCCATAACCATTGTCGAACTGGAGGTCCGTAGACAGCTCGAGGAGGTGCGTTGACTCAGTCGCTGCATCCCAACGACTGGGCGCGAAATCCGGAAGTTCGTCCGGCGCGCCTTCGATCTCCGAGAGCTGACGCTCGAGCGAACCGCCAGCCGCATCCAGAACCACGCGCGCCGCCACCTGCACGAGTCGGCGGTCGTCTTCCGCCAGCTGGTCTGCCGGGATGAAGTGGATTCCGCCCCTGGACCCGAGCTGCTCTCCCGCCCCGAGTTCCTGGAGGAGTCTCAGAAGACGTTCACGACCGAGCTCGACGTATCCTGAGGCCCCCTCTCGAAGCACGACCAGATCTACTGCAAGACCCTTCTGCCTCCAGAGCCGGTGACTGCGCACCAGATCGCGCAGCAGCTCGGACTCCTCGGGCTCACGGATCTTGACGAGCAGGATCGGTAGATCGCCGGAAAGCCCCATTCCCCAGAGCCGAGGTTGGCCGAGACGGTTCTGTTGCAGCTGCTCCGGCGCGCAGCGCAGACCCCGGTAGGGATAAACCAGGAACGAGGCGAGGCGCTGGATCGCCGGGAGCTTCTCTCCGTTGAGGCCCATGAGGTGAAGTTCCCGGGCGGCCCCAGTCGCCGCATCGGAGATCGCCCAGTCGAGCGCACTCGGTGTCTGATACAGGTCTGCCATCTCGAGGGCCGACTCACGAGATCCCGCCACCAGAGTCACGAACGCGAGATGTTGGGTCTCAGCGGGATTCAGTTCGATGCGAACACACAGCGAAGCGACGGCGTCTAACGTGAAGCCAACCGAGGCCTCGGACGAGCGCAAACGACCCTCTGGATTCCGGGCGTCACGGCCACGTCCGAGAAACACTCGCCGATCCGTCTCGAACCCCACGAGCCTGACGCCGGGCGCGTCCGCGATCAGCCGATGCAGCAGGACGGGCGGTCGCTCCTCGGGACCCCGCGGCCTGCGCGTGAACAGCAGGCCGGACATACCCGCGATCCATTCGCTCCGCACGAAGAGCTTGCTGAAAACCGGGTGGCGCTCATCGTCGCGCGATGAGGTGAGGACCACCTCTGCGTAACTCGTGAGAGTGAGGGTTCTCGGACGGTCCGTCTCATTGACAACCGTGAAACGCCGGATTTCCACGTCGTCTTTGGGGGCAACCGCTACTTCCATACGAAGCCCGATACCGTGGTCGCGGCGATGGAACTCGGCCATGTGCGGATGAAACTCCACGGAAGCGTCACCTCGCAGTCTTCCGTCCGGCTCCAGTACTGCAGGCCATTGCTCTCCCGTCTTCTCGTCCTTGACGTAGAACCACAGTCCTTGAGTCTCGGTGGTGGGGTCAGGCGTCCAGCGCGTGACGGCGGAGTCCTGCCAGCGAAGCCCACCGGCACCCGCGTCGGTGATCGAGCAAGAGAGTCGACCATTGCCGAGTAAATGGAGAGCCGTTCCGTGCTCACTTTCCGGTGACCACGGCTGCAATGGCGGCAGGCCGGCCGCGTGGAGCTGAGGCGTGGGGTATTCCATCCGCGGCAGATACTCGAGGGGACGCTCTGCCGGGATGCGCTCGTGCAGCAACAGCTCGACCGAGCGAACGCGAGGGTCCGCACGCATACGTCGGATGAGGGCGCTGTCGCAGAGCACGTTGCCGAGCGCCGCGAGGATCATCCCCTGGTGGTGCGCCATGTAGGATCTCACAGGAGCGAAGGACTGGCCCTTTGGCACGCGCCGCGGAGTGAAATCGGCGGCCTCGAACAGTCCGTACTCACCCAGCAGGCCAAGGGCCGTCAACTCGTGCAGATTTTCGATCGACGCAGGCGCATCACTGCCGAGGGCGAGGGCAGTTACGTACGGAGTCACGACCGTGTCTTCGGCCAGACCCCGTCGGAGACCGAGCCCCGGCACTCCGAAGGTGCGGTAGCGATAACTATGGCCCGCGTCGAGTGAAGCGTAGGCGGACTCGGAGATACCCCACGGCACATTCCGCGCGCCACCGAATCGTTGCTGGGCCGTGATCGCTGCGAGCTCGCTCTGCGCCAGAAGCGTCCCCGGCTCACTCCGCAGCAGGAGTGATGGCATCAAGTACTCGAACAGCGAGCCGCCCCACGAAACGAGGCAGAGCCTCCCCCCGGCCTGCGTGATCGATCGCCCGAGGTGGAACCAGTGCTCGATCGGCACGTCCCCCTTCGCAATAGCCACGAAACTCGCGATGCGTGCCTCGGACGCCAGGAGATCGTAATGGTTGGGGTCCATCCGTTCGACCGTCACGTTATATCCAAGATGAAACAGGCGAGTATGCACGTCGTAGAGCCACCGGAAGTCCATCGCGAGCGCGGCGCTCTCCGCCTCCGACGCTCGTTCCAGGAGATTCAGGCGAAGCCGCCCGACGCTCCGTTCACCTTCGTTCAGCGCTACCGCCAACTCGTCGATCCACGGATGGGCGCCACCTCCCTCGCTTGCGCTTGCCAACCGGTCGCGCGCCTTGGCGATCCGGCCTGGCAGATCGGCAAAGGAAACGCAGAGCGGGAGAAGCTCCTGCAGCTCGTTGGCCAGCTCGCGCAACCCTTCCGGTGTGGAGGACCACAGGCGCGTCCACGGCGCGAAAGTGTCGATCTCCCGGCTCATATCCCGGAGGTGGTGAAAGAGACGATCGAGCCAGTTGCGCACGTCCCGCAGGATGCTGAGATCCAGCTCACCATCGACCTCGTCGAGGGCCTCTCGGAGCTCGCGCTCGAAGGTCGGGCTCTCGCTCTCGGTCAGTTCCTCCAGCGTCGGCAGCCACCTCACAGGGTCATCGCGCGCGATCTCGGCGCGCTCCTCCATTGTGCGAAGCATCGCGCGAAGCGTCCCGCGGCGACGGTGGTTGCCCAACCTTGCGATATCTGTTTCGAGCAATGCAAGCACATCCACCAGACCATCCCACCGGGCCGGGCGCAGTACAGGGCCGCTCGCGATCTCCGCGCAGCCTTCCTTCAGCGCGATGAGGCTCGCCGCGAGATTACCACTGTCGACAGTCGAGACGTACCGTGGTTCAAGCGGCTGGAGCGAGCGCGTGTCGTACCAGTTGAGAAGGTGGCCCCGATAACGCTCGAGTCGCTTCACGGTCTCCAGGGTGTTCGCCAGCCCTGAGGCCAGCGTTTCCGTGCCGAGATAGCCCAGATCCCACGCCACAAGCGACGAGAGAAACATCATTCCTATATTTGTTGGAGAGGTGCGGTGCGCGATCACTGCACCCGGTTCCTCCTGGAAGTTGTCCGGCGGCAGCCACTGATCGTCGGGGCCGGCAAACGTCTCGAAGAAGAGCCAGGTCCGGCGTGCAAGCTGACGAAGCATGCGGCGATCCTGGCCGCTCAGCTGTGCCTTCGGCCTGGTTCGAGCAAATCCCAGCTGAAATGCGATCTCGGGAGACACGAGCCAGACCACGAGGAGGAGTGCCGCACTCGGGAGGGCCTCGGGCCGGATCCCCACGAGCGCTGCTCCGAGCACAACAGCCGCACTCGGGCCCGCCCAGTTGGCGCGCCACTCGTCACTGCGGCGGGACTCCTTCCCCAGCTGGCGCTCTGTGTGCGCCGCCGTCGTCCACTCAAGGAGACGTCGTTTGGTCACGAATACGCGAGTGCATGTACGCAGGATCGCATCGAGAGCGTTCCATGCCTCGTAGGGAAGAAACACGACCAGGAGGATCCATCGGCCTGCGTGGTCACGAAAGCGTCGAAACGTCGAGCGAGCCGCACTGCGGCGCCGGCCTCGCGCAAAACCGGTCACGAGGTCCGTGAAAAGGTGACCGGCGATCGCCAACACGCCCATTGTCGTCCATAGCCAGGGACTCCCCGGGAGTACAAGCCAGCCTACCGCGAGCATTACCATAAGACTCGGCGCGACCAGACTCCGGCGCAGGTTGTCCACGATCTTCCACCGATCGATCGCGACCAGCCGGTTCGGAAGCCGGGTACCACCCACCCCGGGAACACGGGATCCGAGCCACGGCAGCAACTGCCAGTCTCCGCGGATCCAGCGGTGGGTTCGCCGCGCGAACTCGAGGTACCTGCGTGGGAATGTCTCGTAGAGTACAACGTCTGTCGCGAGCGCGGCCCGTCCGTGGATCCCCTCGAACAGGTCGTGGCTGGCCAGCGCGTTCTCCGGCACGCGACCTTCCAAACTCCGGAGGAAGGCGTCGACATCGTAGATCCCCTTGCCGACGTAGATCCCGGATCCGAACAGATCCTGATACACATCGGACACCGCCCGACTGTAGATGTCGATAGCGGTGTCACCCGCGAAGATTCGCGTGAATCGAGATGTGTTGCCACTTGCCGGGTCGATTTCGACACGTGGCTGCACGACCGTGTAGCCAGCCACGACGCGACCCGTCTCTTCGTCGAACTGAGGGCGATTCAAAGGATGCGCGAGGATACCGACGAGCCGCTGAAGAGACCCGCGCGGCAAGGTTGTGTCTGCGTCGAGGGTCAGCACAAAGCGGATCCGCCGGAGGCGCTCCTCCTCTCCGGCATGGAGGGAAAAGGCTGACCCGGGATCGCCTCGCAGCAGTCGATTGAAGTCTTCAAGCTTGCCTCGCTTTCGCTCCCATGCCATCCAGCACCCTTCGGCAGGGTTCAACAGTCGAGGGCGGTGGAGTACATGGAAGGGGCCCGGCTTTCCGCCCGCATAGCGACCGTTGAGCCGCTCCACGCCGGCGGCCAGGGCATCGAGGAGACTATCATCCCCAGGCATGCACTCCGCGGGTGCGTCCGGAAAGTCGGTCAACAGAACGAACTCGACCTCCGCTTCCGGGTTGCCGAGGTAATGCCCCTCGAGCTTTTCCAGAAGGAGGTCGACCTCTGCGCGGCTGCCGGCGAGGCACGGCACGACCACGGCGGTCTTGCAGTCGTTCGGGATCCCAGTCTCGAAGTCGAGCTTCGGAAGGACCCAGGGCGGAAGCAGCTGCGTCAGCAGCCAGTGGACTACCGTGACGCCAAGCACGGACGCGGGCAGCGCCGCAACCAAGAGCGCAGTAACCCATACGGCGGGGGCTGCCCCCAGGTGGGCGAGATAGATTCCGGGCACCAGCAATGCCGCCAGCGTGGAGCAGGCCAGCGCCAGGCCGTAGGCGACGGAAGCGTGCCGGGCGAGCCATCGCCGGAGCCGAGTTCTGGTGCGAACCCGGTACCCCAGCGAGCGCTCGAACTCTTCCCTGCCCGCGTCGAGGAGCCAAAAGCCGACATGGCTCCGACGTGCGTCGTCCACCGCGAATGGCTGCGCGAAAGCAACAAGCCGTTCGGCGACCTCGATCTCGGAGTGGGCCGTAGCCCGGGCCAACGTCTCGACGACCTGGCGGCATCGGTCGGCCGTAGTGAAATCCATGAGGGAGTAGACCGCAGCCGGGTCCCGACGCAGGATGGCTTCGACGCGACTCACTGCCGCGAAGAAGTCCTTCCAGGAGATCGAGGCAATCACACGGAGGTTGCCGAGCGCGCGCGCCACACACTCGGTCTCATCGAGGTTCAATTGAGGCAATCGTGGAACCTCGAAGGGCACCTCGATCGCCGGCACAAGCCGCTCCACTGCTCCGACGAGTACCTCGATGCAGGCTAGCCGGAGTGCTGTAGGCAATGCCCAGAGTTCTGCTGTTGTGAGGACCTCGCTCCTCTGGTAGGCCTCAACGAAGCGCGTCACGGTAGAGTCCGACAGCTGGAGATGCGATGCGACCAGTAGCCCCCGGGCCACCGCCAGCACCCGTGGCGGCGTGCCTCCGCCGGGACGGTCCAGCGCCGGTAGCTGGCGGTAGAAGCCGACCGGCAGGTCCTGCTGGATCTGCGGGATGGCCCGGTGAACCAGATATTCGTTATCGAGCAGCCACTCCGCCGCCTTGGCGACACGACCTTCGGGATCTGAGAGCACTTCTCGCGCCCGGGCGAGCCAATCGCTCACGGCTGCAATCTCGGACCAGCATGGTACCGGGCTTGGACGACCGTCCGCCAACACATGGCGCCGGGCCAGCTCCGTCGCGCCTAAGTCGAGGGTATCCTCGAGAACCGCTGGCGTTTCCGGGGGCGTCACATCCTTGAGTGGCCTGTAGGAGTGCGCCGTTCCATGGGTTGGGTGCTTGACAGACCAGCCCGCCGTATTCGACGGCGAGCGCGACTACGAACGACCAGGACGGGAGTCGTCGCATGGGTCAAAGCATACTCGGTGAAACTACCGCACGGGGAGTCTGTGCGACCCGTGTGACCGTGTGCCGACATTACGACAAGATCCACCCGCTCCTCCCGGATCAGGTTGTCCAGTCTCGAGCGGACGTTTCCGTCACCAACCACGAGCGCCCGCACTGTCGATCCCGCCCGCCTAACGCGCGCACGGAGACGATTCAGATAGGCAGTCGCCACGCGGTGGTTGTGCTCGATCACTCGACGCTCAAGGTCCGCGCCCTCCACGTCGAGCGGTCCGCCTCGTGTGATCTCGGGGACCGGAACCAGGTGGGCAAAGATGAGTTCTGCCTTTTGGGAGGCCGCGATGCGCGCCGCAATAGGAATGACGCTCTCCGACCGCGGGGACCCGTCGAGCGGCACAAGGATTCGCTGGTATCGGACTTCCTCCCGCCTGGCTGCCACTACCGCGGGCACAAGAAGCAGGGATCCCGGAGTGCGGTCGACGAGTTTTCGGGCCGTGCTCGCAAGATCCCAATCCGTCACCCCACAGGCGCCGTGACTGCAGATGACCGTGAGATCGATGTCGTGCTGCTCCGCCCAGTTGATAATCTGCTCGGCAGCGCGGCCCTGGATCAACTCGAAGCGGATGCCTGACTCGAGGTCGCCCAGCGACTTTGTCAGCCCCTCCAGATAGACCCGCGCCTCCCGTTCCCGGATTCCCCAATCGAGAGGATCCGGCGGAGCCCGACCAGCAGCAACTGCTTCCGACTCGAGAACGTGCAACACCGTAAGCCGCGCCCCCAGTGCACGAGCGACAAGGTGTGCGTGGGGTGCGACGCCACTCCCCAGTTCGGAGCAGTCAATGCAGGCTAGCACCTCTTGGATCGACGCCGGGCTGATGGGGCGCTCCGCGGTCTGATCCAGACCCCGGCCGGTGCATGTTGGATCGATAAGAGAATGCGAACCGATAGCCTTCGGCTTCCCGGCTACCGCAGTCATCGGGTGCCTCCTCGGAGGAAATTCCCCGTGGTTGAAGGTCAGGAAAAGAAAATGAAGGAATATGCCTCTGCGCTAAATTAGATATATTTATCCGTATATTTATAATAGGCGCTGACTGACGCTAAGTTCCCCTCTCGTGGAGTGAGTAGCACATGTATCACAAGCAGCCGCGGAGAGTCATACCATGAGTCTTTCCCGAACGAGCCCCAGGAAGGTGGTTGCGCTTCTGACCTTGCTCGGCCTCTTAATCCCTGGAGGCCTGACAGCCCAGGTCGTGTCCAAGGACAGTCTCGTTCTCATTGCTCGCGAGATCATGGATGCGGCGCATTACTCATCCCTGATCAGTCTGGATTCTGACGGCCATCCCCAGGCACGAGTCATGGATCCGTTCCCGCCTGAAGACGACATGACCGTCTGGATGGCGACCAATCCTCGC
>JBDHMQ010000059.1:0-8247 GCA_039656095.1 Gemmatimonadota bacterium
GCAAGTTGCTGCTCCTGGTTCATCGCTGGACGGATCACGCTTGCTCGCCACTCGCTATCGGAAGGTCGATCACGAAAGTCGCCCCCGTATCGGTATCGCGAAGTTTTACGTTTCCATGATGCATGTCTACCAGTATCCGACGGGCCAGTGACAGGCCGACGCCCCAGCCGGACTCCTTCGTCGTGACCCCTACTTCGAACAACGTGCCCCTCAGGTTCGGTGCCACACCGGGTCCATCATCGCTCACCACGTATCTCGCCATCCCTTGAGTCGTACCTTCAAATGCAATTCTGATCGTCCCCGCATTTCCAGCGAGAGAATCCAGTGCATTCTTCACGAGGTTTTCAAACGCCCATTCGAGCAGCGTCTCGTTGCCGAGCACAGAGGGACCGGAACCGTCGAGGTCGAGTTGGATTCGTACGCTGCTACCAAGGCTCGGAAGCCGATCTTCGAAATACCTGGACAGTCGGCGAACAACTTTGTGCAGCTGCACTGCTTTGAGGTCAGGCGACCTGCCTACCAGTTCAAACCGGCGTGAGACTTTCTCAAGCCGATCAACGTCATCCCGCATCTTGCCCTGGACATTCTCATCGGTCGTATCAGCCCCACTCTGCATCAACTCCAACCAACCGACGAGCGAGCTGAGCGGCGTTCCCATCTGATGAGCGGATTCGCGAGCCATGGCTGACCAGAGCCTCTCGCGCTCACTGGAGTACGCGGTTCGAACGACCCACACGCCAATCCCGATCACCGTGACGAGCAACAGAACCTGTAGCCACGGGATCCATTTCAGACGGCGCAGGATCGCAGGCTCCCCATAGTGAACGGCAAACCCGGCCCGATCACTGACGAGTGGCGGATTGCGGGCGTCCAGAACACTGATATAGGCCCTGAGCCGCTCGCTGTCGTCGGGGTCAGTTGGATCCGCGTCGAACGGCAGATTTAAAACCGAGGTAGGAGCACCCGATTCATCCGTGATCACGACGGGAATACCGAGACCCGAGAGTTGTCGCAACAGCGTAAACTGGCCCTCCGGCGTCAGCCCGTCTGGCGACTCGGCGGCCTGGAGAATCTGGAAGTAAACCCAGCTGAACACCGCAGCATCGCTACGCAGTTCATCAGCGAGCCGTTGGGTGTAGAGGACGTATGAGACGATGACGCCGGCAAGGACGCCCAGGATCGCCAGCGGAACCAGGCGCCGCCGATTCACCTCGGCTCGAGCCGGTCAAATCCGACGTATGGCCGCAAGGCATCTGGAATCGTAACTGTACCGTCGGATTGCTGATTGTTCTCGAGCAAAGCCACGATCGTACGTGCAAGCGCTACTCCCGAACCGTTTAGCGTATGCACAGCTCGCGGCTTGCCGCCGTCGGCCGGCCGGTACCGTAAGTTCGCCCGACGTGCCTGGTAGTCGGTGTACGAAGAGCAACTCGATACTTCGAGCCAGCGACCTACACCAGCCGACCAGACTTCCAGATCGTAGGTGATCGCGTTAGAGAAGCCCAGATCGCCGGCGGGCAGGAGGATCTTACGATAGGCTAGCTCGAGCCGCTCAAGCACGACCTCCGCATGTCTGGTAAGCAATTCCAGTTGCTCCGCAGACGACTCGGGAGTGGTAAGTCGAACCAGTTCTACTTTGTCGAACTGGTGTACACGAAGCATCCCACGTGTGTCTTTACCCGCCGCCCCAGCTTCGCGACGGAAGCACGGCGTGTATGCCGTGTAGGCGACCGGAAGATCTTCTTCGCTCAGCAACTCGCCTGAATGCAGATTCGTTAGCGGAACCTCCGCCGTGGGAACAAGAAACAGGTCATCGGGAACCGTTCGATACAGATCATCCTCGAATTTCGGCAACTGCCCGGTGCCGATCAGGGCGTCCCTGTTAACGAGAAATGGCGGGGCAATTTCCGTGTATCCGTGCTCAACTGTGTGCAGGTCAAGCATGAACTGGATCAATCCACGGGACAGTCTCGCGCCCTGCCCTACAAGCAGCGGAAAACCCGATCCGGCGATACGCGCCCCGCGCTCTATGTCCAGGGCGCCGAGCGACTCCCCAAGATCCCAGTGCGGAATCGGACCCGATTCATCCCCGAGGTGCTCCGGCTCACCCCACTCTCTGAGAATCTCAAACTCTCCCTCGCCGCCTTGCGGAACTCGCGGATCCGGCAGGTTGGGGATGCCCAGCAACACCTCTCGCAGAGTCTCTTCAACACCTGAAACTTGCCGATCACGAACTCGAATCTGTTCGGCAACGGTCTGCATCGAGGCAACAAGCTCATCCGTGGAGTCGCCCGTTCGCTTCAAGTCACCGATGCGTCGAGAGACCTCGTTGCGTTCGGCCTTGAGGACTTCGACTCCCGCCAGGATTTCTCGACGCTCGGCGTCGAGCCCCAAGGCCTGTTCGACGACATCGGCAAAGCTCATATCTCCCCGGCGAGCGAGGAGTTTGATTACCATGGAGGGATCGGCCCGCAAGGTTCGGATATCGAGCACTACTCTTCCTCGGGCTCGATGTCGCGTTGTTCGCAGTTCGGGTTTATAACAAACCGCAATGTCACTGTGGCCGGGGTCCCTTCAATGGAAATGATTTCGAGCTTTCCATACACTCGACAGCGTGTCCTGAAGGACAGAGTCTGGCGACTTCGAACCGTGAGCACTGAACCCACCGCAATCGGAACTGGCTCGTTCGTGATGTAACCATCTTTGGGGGCCGTCGACAGCAAGCCGAACTCAGAATTCGATGTCTGGAGGCCTGCGTCCGATTCAAGGCCGAGTATCGACTCGCGCGCCTGGAGCGTTGGCCCGATTCCTGAATCCACCGAAAATACGAAATCCCACGCATTGGACTGATCCGTGCGTACCGCCGAACGGTTGAACATGTCGAATGCTGCCGGATCCAGAAGACTACCCAAGTCGAAGTCGTGCAGCACCACTTCCTCTGGATCGGGGACCGGCGTGAGGATTGGTGCGAACGGGTCGCCGCAGCTGGCGGCCACCGCGATCAGCAAGAGCGGTATAATCATACGTCCAGGGTTGATCACAAGTACTGTCCATCGGTTCGGGTCAACAGGTCGCCTATAATAGCATCGTTCGTACGGGGCGCGAGACGCGGTCGCCCGACGCACAGGACACCGCGCTACCGTGTACGCAACCATCTTATCGTATTAGCTTGGCCGCCATGGTCTCCCGTAGCGAATCCACCCCGACTTTTGCCGTTGTGCTCGCCGGAGGTATCGGCTCACGATTCTGGCCTGCCTCTACACCAGACCGCCCGAAGCAGCTCATGCCGCTTGTTGGAGACGCCCCGTTGATCGTCGAGACAGTGCGGCGAGCCGAACGCCTGGTCGGTCCTGAGCACGTACGCCTTCTTACTGGACGTGAACTGGTGGCCCCATTTCGGCGCGCACTTCCGGACTACCCGGAAGAGCGGTTTTGGGTTGAGCCCGAGGCCCGGAACACTGGGCCCGTCCTCACATGGGCTGCTTCCAGGATCGAGCGTGAGTCACCGGGGGCTCTGATGATTTCGCTCCATGCAGACCACCTGATTCGCCCGTTCGAGGCCTTTGAAGAAACCGTCGGACGCGCAAAACGCGCGGCGCTCGAGCATGGATCACTCGTGTGCCTGGGCATTTCGCCGACACGTCCTGAAACTGGCTACGGATACATCGAGACGGGCTCAACCGTCGGCGAGGGCGTTTGCGCCGTCAACCGGTTTGTCGAAAAACCAGACTCTGATACAGCAGCAGCGTATCTGGCGTCCGGACAATATCTGTGGAACACGGGAATTTTCGTCTGGCGTGCCGTCGATTTTCTGCAGGCTGTCGAGCGTTGGTGCTCGGAAATATCTGCGGCGCTTCCTGCACTCGCAAACGACGACGTGGAGGCGTTCTTCGACGGTGTTCGCCCCATAAGCGTAGATGTCGGGGTGCTTGAACGAGCCGACAATGTCGAGACAGCGATCGCAACATTTGAATGGGATGATGTCGGGACCTGGGAATCAGTCGCTCGCACGCGCAAGGCAGATTCCAAGGGTAATGTCGGATCTGGGCGAGTTCGTGTGATCGAGGGATCGAACAACATCGTCTGGTCGGAATCGGGGCGGGTGGTTCTGTTTGGGGTTGACGACCTCGTTGTCGTCAAGGCAGGCGACGAGACACTTGTGATGAGACGTGACCTGGCACCCGAATTGAAACGAATCCGAGGACTTCTGGAGGAGGCTGCAGAGTGAAGCTGTACTTGTTCGACGATCGAGCGGCCGACGGCTGGCGACCGTTCTCTCTGACTCGGCCAACGGGTGAGGTGAGGTTCGGGTCACAGACGCTCAGAGCGCGCATCGAGCGCTGGGCACTCCTTCGCGCCACAGCTTCTCTGACTCGCTCATGGCTGGCGGACTTTTCCGAGCATGGTGCCCCTTCTGCCGTACCGCGGGATGTGCCGCTGGCAGGCACCGGTGTCATGCTGATGTGTTCGCGCTTTGTGCCACACGACGACGCCCCTTCCCCTGATCTGACGGCTGCCGACGGACCCGTGTTATTTATCTGCCGAGATCAGATCGCGGGTATGCTGATTCCGGAAGGCGGCGAGTTACCGGACGAAGAATGGATGCTGAATCCTATCGAGCCCGCCGGTACGAGAACCGTGGAAGTGCCGGGCAGGATGCTCGACTCCGTTTGGGATCTGGTCGCGTTCGGACCGGAGCGACTCCTCCTTGATGTGCGGCACGACGCCGAAAATTCTGACGCAGTGCCGAATCTGCCGGCTGGAGTGCACGTTCTGGGCGACGGACCCGTGGTTCTCGGTGATGATGTCACATTTGAACCCGGCGTCGTGCTCGACACACGGCGCGGTGGGATCATGCTGGGGAGTCGGTCAGAGGTACGTACAGGGGCCCGCATCGAGGGACCATTTGCTGCCGATACCGACTGCCGTCTCCTCGGCGGCGCTTACGTGTGCGTTTCGGCGGGAGTGCGAAGCCATCTGCGCGGTGAGCTCGAGGCCACCACTACATTCGGGTTCGTGAACAAAGCGCACGACGGATTCCTTGGTCATTCGGTCGTGGGACGCTGGGTAAACCTGGGCGCGCTGACGACCAACAGCGATCTTAAGAATACGTATGGTTCAGTCACTATTGGTGGCCCGGATGGTAAGGTGGATACCGGCCTGCTCAAGTTCGGCTGCTTGCTGGGGGATCATGTGAAGACTGCCATTGGCACCCTGCTGACCACCGGAACTGTGGTGGGCGCGGGGGCTACCGTGTTTGGTGACCGCGCTCCCGGACAGTGGGTCGCACCGTTTGCCTGGGGGGCCACCGGCTCCGCTGGCTCATACGAGCTCGAACGATTTCTGGTCACGGCCGAACGCGTGTTCCGCCGACGAGATGTCGAGGTAGATCAAAAGGTTCGGTCCTGGCTGTCAGACTGTTGGCAGCAAGCAGTCGAAGAGACGAAGACAGGTTGAGGGTCGCCTGCCTTGGTAGCGGGAGCCGCGGAAATTCTATCGTGGTGGAGGCCGGCGATACGGCCGTGCTCGTGGACGCCGGCTTTAGCGGCACACAGCTCGCTCGACGGCTGGAGATACTCGACTACGCACCGGACCAGATCACGGCGGTAGTCGTCACGCATGAACATCGGGATCATACCGGCGGGATAGGTATCGCCGCCCGCCGATGGGGATGGCCGCTTCACCTGACAGAAGGCACCGCCACTGCCTGCTCCTCCCTCATGCGTGGCAGTGAACGTCTCATCATTCACCAGAGCGATGCAGAGTTTGCCATCGGTGACATGGTCATCCGCCTTGTGCCAACTTGCCACGACGCGTCAGACCCCGTCGCTGTACGCCTGGCAGACACGCGCACGGGGCTGATGGCAGGCGTAGCGACCGACATTGGCCGTGCGACTGCTCCGATCCGAGAGGCCTTCCGCCGCTGCCATTTTCTTGTATTGGAATCAAATCACGATGAGGTAGATCTTCGCGAAGCCCCATATCCATGGTCGCTCAAACAGAGAATCGGCGGGAGCCAGGGGCATCTTTCAAATCGCCTGGCAGGTGAACTGGCAGCGGAACTCGCTCACCCCGATCTGGGCGGTGTCCTGCTGGCCCACCTCAGTGAGGCGTGCAATGACTCCATGACTGCCCGGGGTGAGGTTGAACGAGCACTCGCCGGTGTGAATTTTCGCGGGCGTGTCGAGGTGGCACATCAGGATAATCCATCACCATGGTTTGACGTCGGCCAGCTCATGGCGGCTGCCCGGGGTGATGGTCCTCAGATTCAGCTGTTTGAGGCCGTTATCTGACCAATCGGAGGATGTCGTTAGCAAAGGCGAGGACCATCAGCCCCAGCACGAACAACATCCCGACCTGGGTCAATCGGATACGGTTCTCTATGCTGATCGCCCGACCCCGAAAACCTTCTACGGTCAGGAAGACCAGATGACCTCCGTCCAGGACCGGTATGGGAAGCAGATTGAGCACGGCCAGGTTCACACTGATGATCCCCATGAACGCCAGGAACGGAATCAGACCAGCACGCGCGAACTGACCTGAGAGCTGGCCAATCGCGATCGGCCCGCCCAGTTCACTCGCGGAATTCTTTCCGGAAAAAATTCGCCCTAGAAAGCGTCCAATTTCCGTGGCCCAGTAGCCCGTCTGACGAAAACCTTCGCCAACCGCCGCGACGTATCCGAGATTCTGATGTTCTCCTCCACTTATGCCGACCTGGCCAATAGCGACGCTATCACCGCTCAGTGAGTCGAACCGCGGGACGGCAGCCGGTGTGATGAGAAAGGTGATTCTTTCATCGCCTCGCTCGACGACAAACTGGACCGGTTCCCCAATCCTGTCCTGCACTGCACGCGACACGTCCGTGAAGTCCAGCGCCTCATTTCCCGCAACTTCGACGATCAGGTCACCTGCCTGAAGACCGGCCTCAGCCGCAGGCATACCCTCGGTCACCGCGTCGATCACGGGAATGTTGATGCCAGTGGCACCTGCCACGACTGAAAACACGATCACGGCAAACGCAAAATTCATTACTACGCCAGCTATGATGACGATGAACCGGGCCCATAGCGGTTTCTGATCAAAGTCGCGCGGCGACGGTGGTCGGGGCTCGCTCGACTTACCTTCGAGCGGTTCCACCACCTCTTCTCCAACCATGCCTTCCATCTTCACGTACCCGCCCAGCGGAACAGCAGACAGTACATACTCCGTCTCGCCCCGCGTGAAGCCGATTATCTTCGGGCCGAATCCGATGGAAAACCGTGATACTTCTATGTCGACAGCCTTAGCCGCCCAGAAGTGGCCAAGCTCGTGGACGAGAATTAGGACGCCAAGCACTACTATGGTCGCAGCTATAGTCAGCAGCATGCAGTCGTGAGCTCCGTCGAATAGTGAAAGTCAGACAATGAATCCTGACGTGGCTTCTAGCACCCCACGTGGCACGGGCGGTTCCCGAGAAGCTCTGAGGCCCGACGTCGAGCCTCAGCATCCGCGGCAACAACAACCTGAACGCTATCGGCCGGTCCGCCGTCCCACGAATTGAGAACGCTTTCTACCACACGCGGGATTCCGAGAAAGTCGAGCTCGTCCTTCAGAAACGCTTCGACAGCAATTTCGTTCGCGGCACTGTACGCGGCGGGTGCCGTTCCTCCAACCCGCCCGGCAGCAAGCCCTATCTCAAACATGGGAAAAGCATCCCGCCGCAATGGCTCGAACTCCAACGGTCCGGCGCGGACAGGGTCAAACGGCTCAAACTCATTCGACAAACGGTCTGGTGCAGCGAGCGCATAGAGGATCGGAACTTCCATCGTCGGGAATCCAAGCTGAGCCATTGTTGAGCCGTCCCGGAACTCGACAAAAGAATGTACGATCGACGAAGGATGGACGACGACTTCGATTGCGTCTAACTCAATATCAAACAATAGATGTGCCTCGATTACTTCGAGTGCTTTGTTTGCTAGAGTTGCGGAATCAACGCTGATTTTTGATCCCATGTTCCAGGTCGGGTGCGCAAGTGCATCAGCACTTCGGATGTTTGCGAACTGGTTGGCCGGCATGGTCCGAAAAGGGCCGCCGCTAGCAGTGAGAATCAACCTTCGAACCTCATGACTTGGCCGCCCTGCCAGACACTGGTGGATAGCGCTGTGTTCACTGTCGACCGGAATAATTTCGCCGGTTCCATTTCGCCAGGCGTCCACGACCAGGGAACCACCAGCCACCAGTGACTCCTTATTGGCCAGAGCCAGACGC
>JBDHMQ010000060.1:0-10896 GCA_039656095.1 Gemmatimonadota bacterium
GATCCTGTATTATCGAACCGCCGGCGTACTGGCAGTCTTGGCACTCTCCCTGTACCTCCTGTTTGTTCTTGGCTCTCTGGCCGGTCTTCAGGCGACGCTAACGTTGCCCGGAATTGCGGGATTGATCCTGTCGATTGGTATGGCCGTAGATGCCAACGTGCTGATATTTGAGCGAATTCGTGAGGAGACGGACGCTGGGAAAACTCCGCGTACGGCTGTCGAAAACGGTTTCGCCGAGGCGCTGTCGGCAATTGTGGATGCCAATCTGACTACGCTGATCACCGCAGGAGTGCTGTACCAATTCGGAACTGGTCCCATTCGAGGGTTCGCTGTGACCCTCAGCCTCGGAATCATGGCGTCTTTCTTCACGGCCCTGTTCGTTACCAGGACCCTGTTCTTGATATATCTTGAGCGCCGGTCGCCTGCTGACCCGCTCAGTATCTGACCTGAGTTCGCGACCATGAGACTTTTTCATCACGCCAAGTATGATTTTATGGGATCCCGACGTCGGGCCTACCTGATCTCGGCCATAGTGCTGGTCGTGGGCCTCGGATCAATCGCCATTCACGGCGGATTGCGATTCGGGGTGGACTTCACAGGCGGAACCCTGTTCGAGGTGGCGTTTTCGGAGCCAACCTCCATCGCTGAGTTGCGCGCTGCTGTGTCGGTACCGGGCCTCGAAGGTGCGCAGATTCAGCAGTTCGGGGCTTCGAACGATTATTTGATTCGGGTCGCACAATTCGAGCAGGAAAGCGGCGAGTCGGTAGTCGAGACGGTGCGATCGGCACTGGTGCAGGCGTACGGACCGAGTGGTGAAGCGTGGTCGAGTCGGTCGGATGCCGTCGGACCGCGGGTTGGGAAAGAGCTGCAGCGTGGTGCGCTGATGGCGATCCTGATTTCGTTCGCGCTTACGCTGGTATATCTGGCGTTTCGTTTCGAATGGCGATTCGGAGTGGCAGCCGTCGTAGCCACGGTCCACGACATCCTCATTGCTTTCGGCTTTATATCGCTGTTCAACGTGGAAATTACGCTGACGACGGTGGCGGCGATCCTGACGATTGTCGGGTATTCGCTTAATGATACGATTGTCGTGTTCGACCGGATCCGCGAGAACATCCGCAAGTACCGGAAGGACGCCTATGTCTCTCTGCTGAATCGGAGCGTGAACGAGACGCTGCCGCGAACGGTATTAACGAGTGGCACGACGGCGATGACGCTGTTTGCTCTGTTCGTACTGGGTGGCCCGGTGATTCGACCGTTCGCCCTCGTGCTCATCCTCGGGGTGCTCATCGGTACGTATTCGTCGATCTTCGTTGCCTCGCCAGTCCTGCTGGAAATCGAAGAACGCTCCGGTCACGCGACCGAGTCCGCCAAAAAGAGTCACTGACCGGGCAGGCGTGATGCCGATCCGGTCCTCGGAGTTATTCGATTCTCACCTGCACCTGACGGACGAGCGGTTCGAGGGTGACGTCGAACAGGTTCTGAGCCGAGCCCGCGAGGCGGGTGTCACGCGCATGGTCACTGTCGCATCGGATGCAATGGATTCCCTGGCGGCCCGGGATCTTGCCCGGCGGCACAAGATCTTCAGTACAGCAGGAATCCATCCCCACGCTGCTTCCAGCTTTTCTCTTTCTGCAATGAAAACCATAAGATCCCTACTGGATGAGCCCGAAGTCGTGGCAGTGGGTGAGACGGGGCTTGATTTTCATTACGACAATTCGCCGCGTGACCGTCAGCGCGAGAGTTTCGAGGCCCACCTGGACCTGGCGCGAGACACAGATCAGCCAGTAGTGGTACATGCACGGTCGGCCGACACGGAAATGACGGAAGTGTTGCGGCGGCGGGGACAGACTGTCCGTGGTGTGCTGCACTGCTTCACAGGTGGCGATGAGTTGTTCGAGGCCGGACTCGAGGCGGGGTGGTTTTTTTCGTTCGGAGGAGTTGTCACGTTCAAATCGTTCGCTGGTGGATCGCAGGTTCGGCGGGTGCCGTGGGATCGGCTCATGCTCGAGACCGATAGCCCGTACCTGGCCCCTGTGCCCATGCGGGGTCGCCGAAATGAGCCGGCATTCGTGCGCCATGCCTGCGCCGTGATAGCGGATCTTCGCGGCGCGACGTTTGATGAAACCGCCGAGCGCACAACTCGATCTTCCCTCGAATTCTACGGGTTGATGTGATCGTGTCCGCTAACCCAAAAATCCGGATTCTTCCGGATCATGTGGCGAATCAGATCGCGGCTGGAGAGGTAGTCGAGCGTCCGGCCTCCGTCGTGAAGGAATTGGTAGAAAATGCACTTGATGCAGGCGCGAGCAGGGTTGAAATCGAGCTACGAAATGGCGGGAAGACCCTGATTCGCGTTTCGGACAATGGCAACGGGATGCAACGGACCGATGCTCTCCTTGCTCTGGATCGACATGCCACCAGCAAGATAAGGAGCGTTGAGGATCTGGCTGCAGTGGCATCGTTCGGGTTTCGCGGCGAAGCGCTGCCGTCTATTGCTGCCGTCAGCCGATTCGAGCTTGTCACGTCGCCGGCGACAGGCGAGCCGGCAACGGAGATCCGGGTGCAGTCTGGCCGGATTCTTTCCTCGGCCGAAGCCGCTCGTCAGCAGGGAACCACCGTTACGGTTCGATCGCTGTTTCAGAATCTGCCTGCCCGGGCAAAATTTCTTCGCCAATCGGCAGCGGAGACTCGAGCAGCCAGTGAGGCCATCGTGCTGCTCGCTCTGGCCAACCTGCAGGTCGGGTTTCGACTCGAGTCAAACGGTCGCGAGCTGATTGACCTGGCACCCGCAGCTTCTCTCGCGGATCGTGTGGGGGCTCTGTGGGGGCAGGCTGAAGCTCAGGACCTGTTGTCGATCGACCAGGAAGAAGCGGGAATTCGAGTGGCAGGACTGATCCAACGACCCGATGCAGCCCGTCCTGCAGGGGGGAGACGTCACCTGTTTGTGAACGGACGGCCGTTTCGTGACCCGTCTCTGCTGAAGCAGGTGGATGACGCGTATCGGACGACCGTTAGTCCCAACCTTCGACCCAGCGTGTTTCTGTACCTTGGTGTGGCTGCCGGCCAGGTTGACGTGAACGTCCATCCGTCAAAGGCGGAGGTTCGGTTCCAGGACGCGCCCGCCGTGCATGCCGCCGTTCAGGCGGCAGTTCGTGCCCGTCTCGCTGACCTTATCAGCACACCGGAGATTCGGGAACGAGCGGTCGTTGCTGAGCCGTTAACGGACACGCTTCCCGAAACGGAAACGCAACGGTCAACGGCAGAGCCTCTCCCCCAACTGACACTTTTCGTTTCGAAGGCCGAGGTAGACTCAGATCTCATAGCCGAGATTCCGCCTGAAACCGAGAGTGCAGATGCGGATCCTGCCCGGAGCGGCCCGTGGCAGATTTTGAACAGTTACATTTTGATTCCGACGCGTGGTGGATTGCTGGTCATCGATCAACATTCCGCTCATGAGCGCGTTCTGTTCGAGCAGACGATGGATCGATTCGCCGGTGCAACGGGACAATCCCAGCGTCTCCTGTTTCCGATTACGCTCCGGTTGTCGCCGCCCGAGTATTCAGCGGCAGAAGAGTTAAGCGGCCTTTTTGAGTCCCTGGGATTCGAGATGGAGAGTTTTGGCGACCGCACGATTATCATTCAGGCCGTGCCGCTCCTCCACCCCCGGTTCGATGCGGAGACCTGTTTTCGTGGGATGATTCACGAACTCGCGCACGGGTCCGATCTGGTAGATGCAGCCAGAAACCAGCACGAGAAGATTGCCAAGAGTCTTGCCTGCAAGGCGGCGATCAAGGCGGGGCAGACGCTGTCCCGAACGGAGATGGAAGAGCTGGTGGACCGCTTGTTTGCCACAGAGCTGCCGGGACATGATGTCCACGGACGCCCGACCATTCTTCGGCTGACTCCGGAAGAGCTGGCGCGCCGATTCGGGCGCACCTGACCGTGCCGTGAAGTCGGTTCCTGCGATTCTCGGACCCACTGCTACTGGTAAGACTCAGCTCGCGGTTGCGGTGGCCGAACGAATTGACGGCGAGATTATCTCTGCAGACAGTCGACAGGCATACCGTGGACTGACAGTCGGAACGGCAGCGCCAACAGCAGCCGACCTGACCCGGGTGCCGCATCACGGGGTTGGCTTCCTCTCGCCGGGTGACCGTTATGGCGCCGGCGGCTTTGCTCGGCGTGCCAGGAGCTGGATCGATGACATCCGCGGTCGAAATCGAGTTCCAATTCTTTCAGGTGGAACAGGTCTGTTTTATCGAGCATTAACGAATCCGATCTTCCGCGAGCCAGAGATTGCGGCAGGGCGCAGGGCAAGTCTCGAGGCGTGGCTCGAATCGCAATCACTGGAGACATTGCGGCGATGGACCCTGGCCCTGGACCCAAAACTTGCGGAGCGCCTGGCAGTACTCGATCGTCACCGCTGCCTGCGTGCAATCGAAATGTCGTTGCTCACTGGTTGTCGTTTGACATGGTGGCAGAGCCATGGCCAGCCCGAGGCAGAGGCGATCAACCTTTCGGCTGTAGTGCTTTCACTATCCGCGGAAGAGCACCGTACGCGGATCCGGTGCCGGGCCGAAAGCCTGTTGGATGGCGGTTGGGCTGAGGAAGTTGAGCGACTACTCACTGCCGGCCATGGGTCGGATTCTCCAGCCTTCAGCTCGATCGGTTACAGAGCGGTAGCCGAGTGGACCCGAGACGAGATCTCGCGCGAGGAGGCGTTGACGCGCATCGTTCGTGACACGTGGGCGTACGCGAGACGGCAACGAACCTGGTTTCGGCATCAGCTCCCACCCGACGCTCTCATACTCGACGGTGAAATGACGGTCGTTGAAGCGGTGGACGCGGTCATCGAGGCGTGGCAACAGCACGAAAGACAGGGAATGCCAGCACCATGAAAATAGGAATTACGTGTTATCCGACGTACGGCGGCTCTGGCGCAGTTGCGACGGAATTGGGCATTCAGCTGGCGGACCGAGGCCACGAGGTGCACTTCATCTCATATGCGCAACCGTTTCGGTTGACAACCTTCCATGATCGGCTGTTCTACCATGAAGTGGACATCCATACATATCCACTATTTGAGTACCCCCCGTATTCGTTATCACTCGCGGTTGAGATTCATGCTGTCGCTCTAAAACAGAACCTCGACCTGCTGCATGCTCACTACGCGATTCCGCACGCGACGGCAGCGTGGACAGCAAAGGAAATGCTGCGATACGAGGGTAGAGATCTGCCGATTGCGACGACGTTGCACGGAACGGATATCACACTCGTAGGGCAGGATCCGGCCTTCTGGTCGATCACAAAATTCTCTGTCGAGCGGTCTGACGGCGTTACTGCAGTTTCGAGTTTTCTGCGTGACGAGACGATGCGGGCATTCAACAATCCACGGTGTGACATTGAGGTGATTCCGAACTTTGTTGATCCG
The DNA here is from genome assembly GCA_039656095.1 of Gemmatimonadota bacterium. GTDB lineage: Bacteria > Gemmatimonadota > Gemmatimonadetes > Palauibacterales > Palauibacteraceae > JARFPW01. The sequence continues at coordinate 5,435 of JBDHMQ010000060.1, forward strand.
GCTGTCTACGACCGCTCGCAGTACGAATGCCACAGGTCCACACTTGCCCCCAAGGGTGAGAAGATCGTGATGCATATCTCAAATTTCCGGAAAGTGAAGAGGATTGAAGACGTAGTTCGGGTTTACGCCAGGATTCGCGAACGGATTCCCACGCGCCTGGTGCTCGTGGGCGATGGACCGGAACGAAGCACTGCCGTGGAAGTTGCCGAAGAACTGGGAGTCTCAGAAGACGTTTGCTTTCTTGGTAAGCTCGAAACTGTCGCAGAGCTTCTGGCTTGTGCTGATCTGTTGTTGCTCCCGAGTGAACAGGAGTCCTTTGGCCTCGTTGCCCTGGAGGCGATGTCCAGCGGCACCCCGGTTATCGGCACGGAAGGTAGCGGAATCAGCGAGGTGGTCGAGCACCGACGGACCGGATTCTTGCACCCGGTAGGAGATGTCGAAGCGATGGCCGCAAGTGGAGCCCAACTGCTGGAGGATGGCGGCCTTTGGCGGCAATTCGCCGAGGCGTCGAGGGCCCGCGCCGTAGATACGTTCTCGGTCGAACGGGTGGTCCCGCTCTACGAGGCGTTTTACGAGCGGACAATTCAGCACAGTCGCGATCGTAGCCGGGGAAGTCTGTGAGCCTTCTCCAGGCCGCAATCCTCGGGCTCGTGCAGGGCCTCACCGAGTTTCTCCCCGTATCCAGTAGCGGACACCTCGTGATTGGCCAGGCACTTCTGGGTGTGGAGCCTTCAGGAGTCACGTTCGAAGTAGTGGTGCATCTGGCCACGCTTTGTGCCGTGCTATGGGTCTACAGGGAACGTATTGGAGAGATCGCCGTGGGGGTATTCACCGGTGACCGGGGTTCCTGGTCTTATGTGGGATTACTATTTCTGGCTTCGATCCCAGCCGGTCTGGTGGGATTTTTCGGTCGCTCTCTTTTCGAGCGCGCCTTCAGTTCTCCCGTTCTTGCCGCCGTGATGCTGCTAGTTACAGGAGTGCTGGTGTATACGATTCGAACTACCGGTACTAAGACCACGAAGGTATTGCCAGCACCCGGCGACAGCGTCTGGATTGGCTGCGCGCAGGCCCTTGCAATCCTTCCGGGAATTTCGAGATCAGGTTCGACCGTAGCCCTGGGTGCCGCGCTTGGCATAGATGTGGTTCGACTCGCAGAATTCTCGTTCCTCATGTCCGTTCCAGCCATATTGGGAGCCGGCCTTCTGCAGATTAATGAATTGGGTAGTGCGCCAGATTTGGGAGTGGGTGCTCTAAGCGTGGGTTTCATATTCGCCGCAGTTTCTGGAGTCGCAGCCATCCGTCTATTCGTAAGGACGCTTCGAACCGGAACGATTCATAGATTCGCCTACTACTGCTGGGCCGTCGGCGTCTTCTACCTTGTAGGTACCGCGGTAAACTCGGGTTGACGATAGGTTTCGGATCGTGGTTGTTTCCTCTCTCCAGGGTACTAAATGATGACTGGTGCTGGCCCGTCGTGGGAAGGACTCTCAGAAGCAGACCTCGGCGCCCGGTGGGCACGCGAGCATGTCACAGTCATGGCGTCGGTCGACTCCACTAACGACGAAGCCAAGCGGCTGGCGGATCAGGATGCTCCTGCTGGAACCATAGTGATCGCCGGCGAGCAAACGCGCGGTCGGGGCCGAGCCGGCAGGTCGTGGGCATCGCCAGCCGGCGCGGGCGTGTACCTGAGCATGGTATTTCGTCCCGAGGTGCTGAAGGACGCTGGTCCAGTCTCAATTCTCGCGGGACTCGGCATTGTACGCGCCCTCGACGAGGCGTTTCCAGACTTGCATCCACAACTCAAGTGGCCCAATGACCTGTATGCTGATGGCCTGAAGTTTGGCGGAATCCTCACGGAAGCCGCGTGGACGGGCAAGTCGCCGCGCTATCTGGTGGCAGGCGCAGGAATCAACGTTCGGCCACTGGGAGCAGGAATTTCAGAGCGCATCGCTCGCAAGGCGACATCGATTGATGAGGAGACCGAGCGAACGGAGTCTCTTCTGGCGGTTGCGGACGCTGTGGTGGCTGGATTGGAGGCGCACCTGGCCGCTCCAGTGCCCGTACTGGGGTCCGCTGACCTGGGCGACCTCGATCGGTATGATGGTATGCGGGACCGCCGGGGCTCATTGGTCGTCAGTACGGAAGAAGAGCCATTACCCGGAACGTGCGTCGGCATCGCGCCGGACGGGGCGTTACTGTTCCGCCCGGATAGGGGGGCATTACGGCGTGTCATGGATGGCACGTTGATTCCGGAGTGACTTCGGTGGAGCGTTCGATGATTCTCGCAGTGGATATCGGCAACACGGAAACGATGCTGGGTCTGTTCGAAGGCCGCGAGGAAAGGGCAAGCTGGCGCCTCGCGACCGTGGTCCGACGAACCGGAGACGAAGTCGCGCTTCTTCTGCGCGGATTGGTTGGTGCGGAAGTCGGGGCCGAGCCGTGGCCAGTGGCACGCGGTGTGATCGCCTCAGTCGTTCCGCCGCTTGATCGTGCCTGGTCGCAGGCATTCGAGCGCCTCGACCTTCCGCTCCATTGGGTGGACGCATCAAGCCCGTTACCTGTGCGCCTCGATGTCGAGGCTCCGTCAACCGTCGGTGCCGATCGGGTAGTCAACACGCTCGCTACATCGGTCCTTCATGGGCGCAACACGATAGTGGTGGATCTGGGTACGGCGACCACATTCGATTGTATCACCGACGAGGGTGTGTTTCTCGGGGGTGCCATCGCTCCTGGTCCTCACGCTGGAATCGATCGTGGGTGCCATCGCTCCTGGTCCTCACGCTGGAATCGATCGTTTGTCAGAACGCTCTTCCAAGTTACCGTCGATCGAGATTCGACCGCCAAACACGGTGATTGGGCGCACTACAGTCGACGCGCTCGAATCCGGCGTATTCTGGGCGATTGTCGATGGCATCGACGGCACGGTCAGACGGATCCTCGATGAGTGGGCGCCCGAAAACCCTCTCGTGATTGCAACGGGCGGATTGGCTGGCCTCATCGCACCCCACTGCAAGACCGTCGATGAGGTCGACGAGTTTCTGACTCTACGGGGCCTGGTTTGCGCCGATGAAGTGTTGCAGAAACTGGCCGCAACATGAGATTCGGGTCCAGGCTGCTGGCAATTGTGACTCTTGCCGTCCTCGCACAGGTGACTACAGCGCAGTCAGGGTTCGCCCAGGCCGGATTCTCTGCTGCTTCCACTGAACAGCAAGCAGCATTTGAGGAGGCGTTGATGAACGCCGTGGATGCTGACTCGGTTGGCAGATGGGCTCGCGGATTGGCTGCGCAACCTCACATGGCGGGTACAATCGGTCAGATCGCCACGCGTGACTCTGTGCTCTTGTGGTTACGCGCGGTGGGTATCGACGTAGGGTACGACAGTCTGGTGCTCTATATGCCGCAACCGCTCGAAGCATCGCTCGAACAGATTGCGCCGACGAAGCGATCGTTTGTTCTTGAGGAGTCGACTGCCGGTGAACAGACTCCCGACCAGATTCCATTGTTCAATGCATACTCCGGCAACGGGTCGGTTCAGGCCAGACTCGTCTACGCCAATTACGGTCTGCCAGCGGATTATGCGGTTCTCGACTCGCTGGGCGTGGACGTTCGTGGCCACATCGTTCTTGTCCGTTACGGACGGTCTTTCCGCGGGATCAAAGCGCGAGAGGCGGAGGCACGGGGCGCTGCGGGTCTAATTCTCTACACCGATCCTGCAGGTGACGGATTCCGCCGGGGGACGGTGCTACCTGAAGGTCCGATGAGACCTCCGTCGGGTGTTCAGCGTGGTAGCGTCCTCAACGCAGACGGTGATCCTTCGACTCCTTTCGGCCCATCACTGCCGGGCGCTGAAAGGGTGCCCGAAAGTCGCATGGACGGAGTAGCGCACATTCCCATACTGCCAATCGGATATGGAATGGCGGGTCAGCTCTTGTCCGGGATGAGCGGCGCTCGGGCGCCGGATGACTGGCAGGGCGGTCTCGAACTCGAATACAAGACGGGTCCAGGTGCCACGGAGGTGGTGCTCCGCACACTCGCGGAGCGTGGCGAGGCGGCCTACCACCCGGCATTCAATACGATCGCAACAATTCCCGGAAGCGAATGGCCAGATGAGTGGGTCCTCGTTGGATCACACCGGGATGCCTGGGGTCCGGGTGCGATCGATAATGTCAGCGGCACGGCAAGTGTAGTCGAGGTGGCCCGGGCGTTTGCGGTGGCTGCGAGGCAAGGATTCCGTCCTCGGCGCACGCTCGTTTTCGCGACGTGGGATGCAGAGGAGTGGGGCATCCTCGGATCCACCGAGTGGGTCGAGGCGAACGCGACGGGTTTGCGCGCGCACGCCGTTGCGTACTTGAACCAGGACTCTCCGGTCTCAGGATCTCGATTCGGTGCGTCCGCCGCGCCGGAAATCAAGGCGGTGGTTCTGGATGCGACCAGGGTCGTGACAGACCCGCAGACCGGCCGCCCCGTGCATGATGTTTGGCTCGAGGCACAGCGCGCCGGCGGAGACGGATCTGCAATGGATGAACCATCGCTGGGAACGATGGGCGGTGGGTCGGACCACTTACCGTTTTACATTCACCTGGGAATCCCGGTAGCCGGCTATGGGTTCGGAGGTCCGTCCGGTGTCTACCACTCCATGTACGACACTGCAGACTGGATGGCACGGTTCGGAGATCCCGGGTACGAATACCACGCTACAACCGCCCGGCTCACTGCCGTGATCATCTCACGCCTGGCAAATGCCGAGTTGATTCCGTACGGACACCAGGCACTCGCAACCGCTTTCGATACCGAGTTGGCAGGGTTTGCGGGCGAGCTGGAGGGAAGTATAGCCGAAGGCGTAGTGCCTCCTGACTACCTTGAAGTCGTTACCCTGGCGCTGGATGACGCGCGTGAATCTCTGGTGGATTACAGGCAGGCCGCATCCAGGTTCGAGGCACGTCGCAGCGATCTGCTCGCTGCCGGTGGGTCTCTGGCGAATCTGGCCGAGCGGGCCAATCGGGCGCAAAGAGATGCCCTTGCAGCTATGCTGCGCACACCGGAGGAGGGCAGCGACTGGAGCCGCAATCTGTATGTTCGCGACGATCCGGATAACGGGTATTCACCGGTGGTACTTCCTGGCGTACGTCTCGGGCTACGGGCGGGCGATTCAGAAGCGGTCACCCGCGAGTTGAGATTGTTGGCCGTTCATTTTCGCAGCGCTACTGCTGCCTTGCAGGTCGCGCGTGCCGTGCTTGAAGAAGTGGGACCGTGAACGATCTGCCCGACCAGCGACGCCTCGCCAGGCGGTATGGCGACAAGGATGTCGCCCGGATTCTCAAGCGAGCGACGGAGTTGCAAAGAGCCGAGCCAGGTGTTGCGGATCCAGACGGACTTACCCTCGCGGAACTCTCAGAAAGCGCGGCAGAGGCTGGAATCGATCCTTCATTCCTGCAACGAGCGGCGGCAGAAGTCAGTACCCG
>JBDHMQ010000061.1:0-8147 GCA_039656095.1 Gemmatimonadota bacterium
GTCATTCTGGGTTTTAATTTTTCTCATACCGCTCGCGATTTATGAGCTGATGGGCACGACTCGTGAGCCCGAGAAGGAGCTTACGTATACCGAGTTCCGCGAGCAGCTTGCCGCCGACAATATCCTTAACGTCACGATCATCGAGGGTCTCCAGGTCGAGGGTGAACTGAGGACCCCATTGCAGGAGGGGGGCGACGCCACCTCCCACTTCAATACGCTGCTGCCCAGTGAGGCCAATGAGGCACTGCTTGGAGCGTTGGAGGAAGCAGGCGTAGAAATCGAGGCCAAGGCTTCAGGGCCGAACTGGGTCAGTTACCTGGGAAGCCTGCTACCGATGATCTTGATCATCGGCTTCTTCGTGTTCTTTTTCCGACAGATGCAGGCGGGCGGATCGCGCGCTTTCAGTTTCGGGAAGTCTAAGGCGAAGATGCTGACCGGTGATACGCCGGACGTGACGTTCGCTGATGTTGCCGGTGCAGATGAGGCCAAGGAAGACCTGGTGGAAATCATCGACTTCCTCAAGGATCCCGCCAAGTTCCGTCGGCTGGGCGGTCGTTTGCCCAAGGGTGCATTGCTGATCGGCGCGCCTGGTACCGGAAAAACGCTGCTTGCGCGGGCTGTGGCCGGCGAGGCAGGTCGTCCGTTCTTTTCGATGAGTGGGTCTGACTTTGTTGAGATGTTTGTTGGGGTGGGCGCCTCCCGCGTTCGCGATCTGTTTGAGCAAGGGAAGGCGCACGCGCCCTGTATCATATTCATTGATGAGATTGATGCCGTGGGTCGGCACCGGGGCGCAGGACTGGGGGGCGGGCACGACGAGCGGGAGCAGACGCTCAACCAGCTGCTGGTTGAAATGGACGGCTTTGAGTCCAATGAGGGTGTGATTCTTCTAGCGGCAACGAACCGACCGGATGTACTGGATCCCGCGTTGTTGCGTCCGGGTCGCTTTGACAGGCAAATCATAGTCGACCTTCCGGACATCAATGGCCGTGAGGGTATCCTCCGCGTTCACACCAAAGAAATTCCTTTGGCAGACGACGTCGACTTGCGGATTCTGGCAAAGGGAACGCCGGGTCTATCGGGTGCCGATCTTGCCAACGTGGTCAATGAAGCTGCCCTCCTCGCCGCGCGTCTGGATAAGGATCGCGTGTATATGGAGGACTTTGAACAGGCGAAGGACAAGGTGATGCTGGGGGCAGAGCGCCGCAGCATGGTTGTCAGTGACGAAGAGCGCCGGGTCACAGCTATTCATGAAGCGGGTCACGCAGTCGTAGCCTTGCGAGTTCCAGGCCTTGACCCCCTGCACAAAGTGACGATCGTTCCGCGTGGGCGGGCCCTTGGGCTTACGGCTTCTCTTCCCGAAGAAGACAGACATAATTATACGAAAGACTGGCTCAATGGTCAGTTGATGATGTTGTTCGGTGGTCGCGTGGCCGAGGAAATGATCTTCGGACCCGGAAAGATTACGACCGGGGCAGGGAACGATATCGAGCGGGCTACGACCATTGCTCGACGAATGGTCACGCAGTTCGGCATGTCCGAGGTCCTCGGGCCGATCGCTATCGGCGAGGGCGATCATGAAATTTTCCTCGGCCGTGAGTTGAGCCAACGCAAAGAGGTGAGCGAGAGTACAGCGAAAGTGGTGGATTCCGAGATCAAGCGGTTCCTCGACGAGGCCTATCAAGGAGCCGGGCGTGCTGTGAAGGAGCATCGCTCCCTGCTCGATGATATCGCTAACGCGCTGCTCGACAGGGAGACGCTTGATGCCGACGAGATCAAGTTGCTGGATGCCGGCAAGCCCCTGCCGCCCCTGGTGGTGAAGGCCCCGGAATTGGCAGCCCCGGCGCAGCCAGTGGTACTGCAGCCGCAGGCGAAGCAGGAAGAGTCACCGCTCGAAGGTACAGGCGGGGAGCCGTCGCCGGCTCTGGCCTGATCGAGGAAGACAGTTTGGAGCGCGTTACGTCATGGACCGTACGCGGCGGATCTGTTCCACTGGCGCGTCCGGTCGTGGTAGGGATCTTGAACGTTACGCCGGATTCTTTTTCTGTTGGGTATCAGGCTCTCGACCCTGCTGCAGCGGTAGACAGAGCGATTCAGATGGTGGACGAAGGGGCCGACATTGTCGATGTCGGAGCTGAGTCGACGCGGCCCGGCGCGCATCCGGTGGACGTGGAAGAGGAGTGGTCGCGCCTGTCTCCAGTTGTCTCAAGGCTTGGGCGGCAGGGAGTCGGGTTTTCGGTCGATACGACAAAGTTGGAAATTGCCCGGCGTGCGTTGAATGATGGTGCGTCGGCGATCAATGATGTGTCTGGCCTTCGATTCTGTCCGGAGATCGCGTCGGTGTGTGCGGAGCATGGTGCGGGGTTGATTCTGATGCACATGCGTGGCGAGCCACGGACTATGCAGGCTGACGTTGCTTATGAAGATCTACTTGGTGAGGTCGGGGAGTTTCTCGCGGCGCAGGCAGCATTCGCGCGGTCAGCCGGTTGCAGGGCCGACCAGATCGTGATCGATCCTGGAATTGGCTTTGGCAAGTCGGCCACACAGAACCTGGAGTTGCTTGGCCGGATCGGAAGGCTTGTTGGCCTGGGGTATCCGGTGCTTGTAGGTCCATCGAGAAAGTCGTTTATCGGTCATACTCTGGATCTGCCGATCGAGGAGAGACTTGAGGCGACAATCGCGGCCTGCCTGGTCGCTTTCGAGGGAGGTGCTGGACTGTTTCGGGTGCATGACGTGGCACCAGCTCGCCGTGCGCTCGATATGGCGGATGCGATTCGCCAGGCTTCATGAACAACCAACGGGGCAACCGCTTCTAAATGCTGCAAGGAATTCTGGACTATCTGACATTTTTGCGGCTCGACTTGAAGGACATAGTCGAGGTTCTGGTTGTGACCTACCTCGTATACCGTATTCTCGTCGCATATGCCGGATCACGTGCCTTTCAAGTGCTCGTCGGGTTTGTTGTTCTCGTCAGCGTGTATGCCGTTTCACAGGCGTTGCAACTCCGCCTGCTTCCATATCTTCTCTCCCAGGTATTCACCTATGGAGCGTTCGCGCTGATCGTTGTCTTTCAGCAGGAGCTTCGAACTGCGCTGGCCCGGCTCGGGCGAACACGCCTGTTTCGCCTGTTTGCGGGCCACGAGAAGGAAGAAGTATTTGAGGCGATCGTAGACGCCGCCGATCGCCTTGCGAGGGCTAAGATCGGTGGGATCATTGCGATTCAGCGAGAAGTCGACCTGTCGAGTCATGTGGATAATGGTACGGCGCTCGATGCGACGATCTCACCAGAATTGCTGACGACGGTATTCTCCCCGTACTCCCCGTTGCATGACGGTGCAGTAATCGTCCGACAGGATCGTGTCGCTTCGGCAGCTGCTGTAATTCTTCGCCTCTCACAGTCACCGCTTATCGACAGGACGATGGGAACCCGGCATCGGGCCGCGATTGGACTGTCCGAAGAGACGGACGCACTTGTGGTGGTGATATCGGAAGAAACGGGCCAGATCTCGCTAGCGCATAGGGGTCTGCTGACCAGAGACCTCAGGCCCGAGGAACTCAGAGAGCGCCTGCAAGCAGAACAGCGGCAGGGGCCAACTACAATCGCCCGGATCGAGCCAGTTGGAGCCGAGGCCGTTCGTTCCGGACGGAGGTCAGCTAAGCGGGAGCCCGCATCTTGATGCGGTTTGACGGGTATACGGCCCCTCGGTAAACTATGTGCGCTGCGACGTAGGCGTGGAGTAGCACAACATTCGGGCGGAATGGAGCGGGAACGAGTGAACGATACCAGTTACGAGCTGCTGACGATTTTTGTAGACGGCGGGTTCATGATGTACCCGCTGGTGCTGTGCTCTCTGGCCGCGCTTGGAGTGATTATCGCCAAGGGATGGACCCTCCATGTGGCCCATAAGGAATCGCAGCTTCTGCTCGATGAAATTGAGGCGATCGGAGCGACTGGAGAACTCGAGAAGGCGATTGAACGGGCTCACGAGACCAGGGGACCTGTCGCGGCCATTCTCTTGACGGGACTCAAGCGGTTACGCGAGAAGCAGCGGGGCCAGGACATCGAGAAGGCAATCAAGACTACTGGAACGCTAGAGCTGGACTTTCTCGAACGCGGACTCGTCGTTCTCGCGACCATCGCAAATGTCGCCCCGATGTTAGGGTTTCTGGGTACTGTTATCGGGATGATCGCGGCCTTCGATGCGATCGAAGCTGCGGGCCAGGTTGAGCCTACGCTGGTGGCGTCAGGCATCAAGATCGCTCTGATTACGACGGCGGCTGGACTTACGATCGCCATCCCGGTGAACGTTGCCTACAACTATTTTGTAACAAGAATTGACGCGTTGATCGCGGATATGGAAGAAGGCACACAGGCCGTTCTGGAATTGATATGGCATGCGCAGGACTCAGAATCGGCAGGCGGCGGTTGGTAGCCACGGGCCGCAAGCTCGATTCAGCGACGAACTAATCAGGAGCAGCAGATGGCGATACTTCAGCGAAAAGAACGTGTGTCGGACGAAATTCCGACGGCGTCCATGGCGGACATCGCGTTCCTCCTGCTCGTGTTCTTTCTGACCACGACGGTGTTCAACGAGGAAAAGGGACTGCCGATCGTCTTGCCGGAGGAGTCCGAAGAGCAGGATGTCTCAGCGAAGAATATCATTTTCTTCATCGTGCAGCCCAATGGTTCGGTCATTGTGCGCCGCGGCGAGAGTGAGCAGGAGCAGGTCGTCTCATACACCCAGATTGAGGGCATTCTCCGAAGCGAGTTGGCCGCAAACGAAAATCTCATTGCCGCCATCAAGACGGATCCATTCGCTCCGTACAAACACATGATCAATGTGCTCGACGAAGTGAAACTAGCAGGTGCAGATCGCATCTCCCTGCAGATGCTCGAGGAGTAGCATGTCGGCGAAACGGGGTGGGTTTAAGCGAAAGTCGAGTGCTAGCGAGGAGATTCCTTCGTCATCGATGGCCGACATTGCATTTCTGTTGCTCATCTTCTTCATGGTGTCGACGGTGTTCCGCAAGGAACGCGATCAGCCGATCGAGTGGGCGAACGCAGAGGCCACCGAGAAGATCGACGAGAAGCGCAAGAATATCCTGCATGTGTGGGTCGACGGGGATGGTACTGTGTTCATCAACGATCAGATCGTGCCCTTCGAGAGCATATCGGGCGTCGTGCGACCGCTTTACACCGAGAACCGCAACCTGGTCGTGGCCATTCGTGGCGATCGTGATGTACCGTACAACCAGATCAATACAATAACAGAGCAGTTGCAAGCCTCGGGCGCCGTCAGAGTTACGTTTGCGACGCGTGTCGAGCAGCGGGTTCAGAGGGCAAGGAGGTAAAACCATGGCAGACAATAAATCTTCTGCGATGTGGGTAACCGCGAACGAGCGGTTCAAGTCGCGCAGTGAAGACTGGATGGCGATGGGAGTCGTCGCCGCCGTCGTCGCACACTTCGCGTTATTCGCCCTCTTCCCGACACTCAATGCGGAAGACATCGACTTCACGGGCGAAGAGATCGCGGTGGTCGAATTGCCACCCGAGGTGAAAATTCCGCCGCCACCCGAGCAGATTGCGCGGCCGGCAACCCCACGTGTATCCAGCGTTCCGCTCGATGAAGACATCACGATCGCGCGCACCAGTTTTGAGTCGAATCCGATTGAGAATCTGCCGCCGCCGCCCGCGGGAGCCCGTCCGTCCGACGTGCCATCGTACATTCCGCGCGACGTCGAACCGCGGCTCACCAATGGCTCGCTCATTCAGCGGCTTTTGACACAACGCTATCCTTCGATGCTTCGCGAAGCGGGGATCAGCGGAACCGTAGTTCTCTATGTGTACGTCAACGAGCAAGGCGAGCCAGAGAAATCTCAGGTGCAAACGCCTAGCGGATACGCTCAATTTGATGCAGCCGCTGCGAGCATAGCGGACGACATGAGTTTCTCGCCCGCCATGAACCGGGACAAGCCGGTAGGCGTGTGGATCCTCCAGAAGATCGAGTTCAAGACGCGGTAAGCCGTAGATGGTGCTCAATGGCAGAGGCCACTTCCGGGGCCGCGGGCGAATCGCCTGCGGCCCCGTTTGCATCCGACAGTGGCTTCGAATCCTGATGCTGCGTTGCCGGTCGGGGTCGCGGCAGGTAGACTCTGCGCCGTGGAAGAATCCGATCGCGCGACGCGCATTTCAGCAATGAAGCAGGCAGTAATTGCGGCAACGCAGGAGGCCCGGCGCGACGCGACGGCTGTGTCCATTTTGCCGGTGACGAAAGGATTTCCTGCCGGGGTCCTGAGAGATGTCGCGGCTGCGGGCTTCCATGAGGTGGGAGAAAACAGGGTGGCTGAGGCTGTCGAGAAACGTGATGTTCTTGACGAGTTAGGATTGTCCTGCCACATGATCGGTCACTTGCAGCGCAACAAGGCAGGCGTTGCCGTGAGGATATTCGATCGAATCGATTCAGTAGACTCGATGCGGCTTGCGCGACGATTGGACACGGTCGCCGCTGAGATAGATCGAGCCGACCTGCCGATTCTGGTGCAGGTCAACGCATCGGGAGAGGATTCAAAAGGTGGCTTTCCAGTCATGGATGCAGTCGAGGGCATCGCCAGCATCTGTGAGTTGTCACGGCTTCGGGTTCAGGGATTGATGACAATGGCGCCAATCGACGCAGACGAACGAAGTTTGCACGAGATTTTCAGCCGCGCACGTCGATGCCTGGAGCAGTGTCAAGGACAGATCTCGGATTTTGAGGGAACTGTGCTATCGATGGGCATGAGCCGCGACTTCAGAATTGCCATTGCCGAGGGTGCCACTCAGGTGCGACTCGGCACAGCTCTGTTGGGAGAGAGGAAGAGATGGACCTGACACCACTGGACGTACGCAAGAAGCAGGACGACTTCCGGCGCACAGTTCGAGGATACGATCCGGCGCAGGTGGACGCATTTCTCGAAATCTGCGCCGAGCGGCTGGATGAGATGATCCAGCAGGGAAACCGCCAGCGGGACGAAGCCGCCGTGATGCAAAAGCGACTCGGGTCGTACGAGGAGCGTGAGCAGGCTCTGAACGAGGCGCTCGTAACGGCGCAGGAATTGAGAGAAGAGGCCCGGACCCAGGCTGAGAAGAGTGCTGCGCTTAAGGTGCGCGAAGCAGAGCAAGAGGCGGAGAGTATACGCCGAGACGCCAATGCCGCCACCCATGCTTCACGGCGATCTCTGGACGAACTTCGTGTCCGACGAGCAGGTTTCCTGCGGTCCATGCGCTGGTCGTTGGAGCGCTTTCTCGGGGAGATCGAAGAGGAAGAGCGCCGCCTTGCAACGGAAGAAGCAGGAGCACCTTCCGATTCCGAAGTGGCGGAAGGATGAGCAGCGCATCAGTCGTAGGTCTCTTGCTTGGACCGGATCTGGAAGGATTGACGACCGCTGCAGGGCCGGTCCCGGCGCTGACCCAGGTCGGTTCCCAATCCGTATGGGTTGCCGTCAGGGATGCCTCCGGAAAGCAAGCCGATGCGGTGTCCAGGGTCCGAAGTCTGTGCGAACGAGGCGTTCGCATTCTCCTTGTCGTCGACGTGGCAACCGCCATCCGACCCGGATGGGTGATGGGTGGCGGGCAGTTAGTCGTCGTCGCCGATCACCTGAATCTGACCAGTGACAATCCTCTTGCCGGTCCGAATGACTCGGAATGGGGGCCGCGCTTTCAGGATTTGACGGATGCCTGGGATCCAGCTCTTCGGGCCACGCTGCGTCTCACGGCCCTTAATCATGGAGTGGATCTGCGCGAAGGCGTCGTTGCCGGTCTGCCAGGCTCGGCTCGTACGGCGGCGGAGCTGAACATGCTGCGATCGCTGGGCGCTGACATGGCGAGCAATGGTTTTGTTGAGGAGGCGATAGTCGGTCGACACGCGGGACGCAGAATGGCCGGGCTTGCGTTGCTGAAATCGGGATCGGAGTTATCGGGTGATTCCTCGGCATTGCTGGATCTTCTCGGCTTGCTGATTCCGGCGCTGGAAGGGGACGACGTACCCGCATGAGCTATAGGAGTCTGCCCGAATCTGTGGCGGCGCTCGAAGAAGAAATCCTCGCGAAGTGGCGCGAGGAAGAGACCTTCAAGCGGAGCATGGAGTGCCGGGATGGAGCACCTGAGTTCGTGT